>CALGBT010000832.1 GCA_937884235.1 uncultured Pseudomonadota bacterium | reverse complement strand
CGACCAAGGCAAAGAAGAGCGAGGCTGCCGGGCCACGGCTCCTGGAAAGTCCGGATGACTTTGACAAACGCCTTCAGGCCCTCAACAAGCGGTTGGAGATTAGGGCTCACGAGAAGGTTGAAACGCAGGAAGAGATGCTCTGGGTACTGGCATGGTACCGGTTCCTGTTTGCCGATACCTTCAGCCTCACCAATGGCCCAGACGGAAAGCCTCTGCTGGGTCTCTACACGCAACTTCGCAAGAGCCACGCAGGTCAGGTCTTCAAGCTGAAACTGGAGGCCATGGATCTTGGCGCAGAAGCCAGGTGGCCGGAGGCCGCCAAGGTATTTGCCGACTATCTCCAACTCAAGGGCCGCAAGATGGCCGAGTTGCTGGAGAAGAACAAGATCACTTCACAAGTGGCCCGGGAAGATAATATCCTTTCGGCATGGTTCGCAGTGGAAACTGGCAGATTGGATGATGCCGAGGCCCTGCTCAAAGACCTGCTGGGCGAGAAATCCGGGGAACTCTATCCTTCTGTGCTAGAGGTCAGAACTTTCGTTGGCAGAGCCCGAGAGGCCGAAGCAGCCAAGGATGAGCAGACTGCAGGCACCGCCCGCTCCAGGGCCTCTGACCGCCTCCAGGCTCTAGTGGAGAAGTTCCCAAAACACGTCCCGTCCAAGCTGCTGCTCAGCAAGATATATGCTCGCCAGGCCCGCTACGATGATGCCATTGCCCTGGCCACCGCGTGTCTGAACATCGGCAAGGAGCAAAAGAACTTCGGCCTGCAGATAGACTCCTATCGTGCACTGGCCGGATACCTGCAGACCACCGAACGCACAGACGAACTATTTGAACTGCTTGAGCAGATGAAGACCGAGATTCTCGGCAAGAAGACCGGGCTGCCTGAGCCCGAGGATCTGCTACTGCTGCTCTGCAAGCTCTATCTGGGCCGGGACAAGGTGGCTCAAGCACTAGGGGCATTGGAGCTCTGTAGCGAGAGTTGTTCATCTGCTGAATACTTCCTCCTCCACGCTCGCTCCTACGAGATGTCCAAGTTGCTGCACACGGCCATTGAGCGGGCCAAAGCGGGGCACGAGAAGTACCCTGCCGACGGTAATCTGCTGATGCTCCTGGCCCGACTGGCCAAAGAGACCGGGCAGACTAACTCCGCCGTGGCCTACCTTGAGAAGATCCTTGCGCTACGCCCGGATGACACCAAGGCCGCATTGACCCTGGCCAACCTCTTTCTGGAACTGCAGGATCCGCCCAACGCGCGCCGGGTGCTGATGGCCGCGGAACGGTATGTGGAGAATTCGCTTGAGTTGCAGGAGATGTTGGCCCAGATCAACGAGGCCATGGGCGACGACCCGGGAACCGTCAGCGCTCTCAACAAGATTCTCGAATTGAAGGGAGATGACCCTGACATCCGCAAGAAGCTGGCCAGCTATCAGGTCAAACAGGGTAACTATCAGGATGCCCTGACCCACTACGAGATTCTAGAAAAACAGGGCCGGATTACGCCAGAGCTACGCCAGGACTATGCTAAATGCCTGCGTGCCACGGGTCGCACCCAGGATGCGCTGGATGTGCTCAAAGAACTGCTTCGTGACAACCCCGGAGACGTTGAGACTGCCCGATTCCTCGCTGACATCTACCTACAGAAGGAAGACTTCTTCAACGCTAAGAACTACTTGGAGGCAACCCGCCGCGCCGACACTAAGAATCCAGAAGTTCACTATCTCATTGGCACCACCTGCCTCAAGCTGGATGACGACGACTGCGCCCTCGAATCCTTCCAGAAGGCGGTGGAGTTGGACCCGGAGAAGCTCGAATACGTGGAGAAACTGGCCAATCTGCTGTACAAGCGCTCCCGCAGCAGTGAGGGGGAACGGCGACGACAGTACCTCAAAGAGGCACGCAGATACTTCCTCTACGTCATCACCAGTTACGAGAACAAGGATATGCCGGTACCAGAAGACCGTCGCAATGCCGACGTCTACTTCAATCACGGGCAGATTCTCTTTGAAACCGGCCACTACGAGAAAGCCCTCAACGACCTGGACAAGGCGATGTTCCTGGCCAAGCACAGGGTGGACATGTTGGTCACCTACGCCGATACACTCTACAAGATGAATCGCTACAAAGAGGCGGTGAAGTACTATCAGGAAATGCTGGATTCCAATGTCGAAAATGCCCACGCTTACTTCTACCTGGGCAAGATCCACCTGGTGCGAGACCAGCGGGAGAAGGCCAAAACGTACTTCCTGCAATGCATCTCACTCGGGGAAGAGGCCTATCCCGATGCCCACAAGCACCTGGGAGACATCTTCCGAGAGAAAGGCCTTCGCAAGAAGGCCATTGACCACTATCGGACCTTCCTCAAGCTGACTCCAGCCAATGATCCTGCAGCCGAGGAAGTCAAGGCAGCACTGAAGCGGCTCTAGCCATGCTTAAGCTGGTCATAAGCGACATCCATATCGGCGCCGGGACTCCGGCAGGGGAATTTAATCCCTACGAGGATTTTCACTATGACTCCGTAATGGCCGATTTCCTGAACCATTTCTCCACTGGGGAGTACCAGGAGCGGGAAGTGGAACTAGTCATCAATGGCGACTTCCTGGACCCGCTCAAGGTTCCCATCAACGGAGCCTTTCCTGACCGTATTACCAATCAGATTGCCCTCCTGAAAACAGGTGCGTGCCTAAACGGGCACCCGGTTGTGGTGGGGGCTCTCAGACGTTTTGTCTCCCGACCGAAGAAGTCCATCACATACATCATGGGCAATCACGACCTCGACATAGCCTATCCCTCGGTGCAGCAACTCTTTCGCAGCGTCATCGGGGCCCCCAATTTCCAGGAGCGAATCCGGTTCCGCATCTTTGAGCCGAACTACGATCTGCCCGGCGGGGTTCGTATCTGCCACGGCCAGCAATTCGAGGCCCTTAATCAGGTCGACCTGCAACATCTCTTTCTCACACGAGGACACGCTGAACCAATCCTGAATCTGCCCTGGGGGAGTATCTTCCTCGTGCGAGTGCTGTTGCCCGCCAAGGCCGAGCGCCCCTATATCAATCTGGCCTACCCCTTTGGTCGCTATCTGGCGCTGGCACTGCTCACTGACACCTCCTTCGCCGTGCCAGCGACAGCGCGCGCGTTCTACCACTTCTTCAAGACCCGCTTCGTCGAGGCCCGCAAACGCGCGGTGAGTTTCCGGCAGACCCTGGAAATCCTGCGCGAAGAGGCCGTGGTAACCCCTGATCTCGAGGTCTCTGCCATCGACATGTTCGACAAGGACCCAACCCTCACGGCCGTCATCATGGGCCACTCCCACGGTGCGAAGATTCGTCGCTACAAAAAACGTGGAGCAATTTACATCAATACGGGCACCTGGACGAAACTCATCAGCCTCGACCTCCCGGACCTGGGTGTTCACACTCGCTTCACTTACGCTTGCGTTGATTACTCCGAAGGAACCGACGTGCGGCCTACCGTTGGCCTCTTCCGCTGGTTCGGTGAGCAACATCCGTACATGGAGCTTCGCTACTAGACCGCGCTACCAGCATCAAACTAATGCAGGTCATCAAGGTTGAAGCCACCTTCACCGCTATCTTTGGATTTCTTGTGAGTCTTCTTCTTCTCCTGAACTTTCCGTTCGGGACGAAGAACCGGCTTCACCTCAGGCTCCGGAAGTTTCGCCTTCTTCTCTTCAACCACGGGAGGTGGCGGGGGAGGCGAAGCGAGGACCTCCTCGGCCTGGGCAGCAGCTCGACTTTCTCTCACGTCGGCAAGTAGTGCGGTCGGGACCGGCTCTGGAGTAGCATCCACCATGTCCGAGGTTGCCACAACGTCAGCAGTTGTCTGCCTTCCTCCTTCAAGGGCCGCTTCTTGTCGCTCAAGCAAAGCGCGGTCCTCTTCACTTAGAAGCGCAGCAACACTCTCGACAACCGGCACAACATCGACGGAGGCAGGACCAACCCTAACGTCTGTCGCCATCGCGGCCTCCACAATCTCAGCTGCCGGGGTCACAACATCGGCCGCCGCTTTCACCTTCCCTCCAGTCCCCTGGTGTTGTACCGTGCGCGGACGATCGCCCAACGCACCGTTGAGGAAGAGTGCGAGAAGGGTAGCTGCGCCGATGGCGACACCACCAACGGCAAAAACCCACTTCGCTACGCCGCTGCGATCCGGCCTGACTCGACCCGCTGCCGCCTCTACTCCCTTGAGCACGGCTGACGGCAGTGCGCGCAGCTTCTCGGCACTCCCGGCCGCCCCACCAAATTCATCTGAATCCTGAACCACACCAATGGACTCAAGGGGCACGAACTCATCCGTACCTGCGAACCGCTGTTCTTCACCGCTGGATTGCAGCGCACTCAGTTCTTCAGGGGAAGGTTTCGGACGCTGCGGCCGCTTCTCGGCATACTCCTCAAGAAGACCTGACTTGCCCGCATCCGCAGGCACGACCTCTCCTTTGTCATCGAACCTCACGGTCTCGACGACCCGCGACACTGCCGTGGGACTGCTTATTTCATCGAGGCTCAGACCACTCCCCCCAACGCTCTTGCCACTCCACAGAGCCCCAGGATTGAGGGCCATGGTATTCTGGTTACGGGGCGAAGGGCCAGGGCCCTGACGAGGGGCTGTTGAAGGCACATCGGCGGAGATGGCTGTGTCACTACGGGGATACTGAAATGCCTCCTCCACTCCCTTGTCCACGATAAAGGAGGCATCGGTGTTCAAATCCACCGAACTTCCCCTGCCGCTTACCTTCGCCAAAGCCTCCAGGTGCTTTCGCAACTCCCGCAGAACTGCCAATGCAGTGGCTGGACGTTCTTCGGGAGTCTTGGCCAGAAGCCTGCCGATAAGACTCTCCAAACCGCGCATCGGTGGTAGCTTCGGATTTATGGTGCGAAGCATCGGTGGCACATCGTTGACATGCTTCATCAGCACGGCAACGCTGTTGCCCGCTGAAAAGGGGAGTTGGCCGGTGAGCATCTCAAACATCAAGACGCCCAGGGAATATAGATCACTACGGCCATCAAGAGGCAGCGCCTGCGCCTGCTCAGGACTCATGTACTCGGGAGTACCGCAGACGATGCCGGGATCAGTTACACGTGACGAGCGCCCCATGGTCTCAGTGGCCTTGGCCGTACCGAAATCAAGGACCTTGCCAAACTCATGTCCATCGGTATCCGTCGATACCATGATGTTGGCAGCCTTGATATCTCGATGGACAAGGCTATGGGCGTGGGCTTCAGACAGGGAATGGCAGATGTCCGCAGTGATGTGCATGGTCCGCTCCGGACCCAGTGCCCCTTCCTTGTCGATGATGTCCGAGAGCAGCCGCCCGGTGGCCAACTCCATGGTGTAGTAGATGAAACCCTGTGGCGCCAGACCAAAATCATGCAGCATCGCACTGTAGCGGCTCTTCAAGAGACTTGCGGACCGGGCTTCACGAACAAACCGCGTAACCCCCTGATGGTCTGTCAGGTAATCATTACGCAACACCTTCAATGCCACTTCACGACCGATGCTCATGTGCCGGGCCAGATAGACGGTACCCATGCCACCTTTGCCCAGAACATCGATGACCTGATACTTGTTGTCAATAACCTGACCTTCCAGACCCTCGCCATTGCCTTCAAGAGCAATCAGCTTGAGGCCATGGTCCGGACAGACCTCGATACCGACTTCAAAAGCCTCAAAACACCTGGGGCAGTATCTCTTTACACCTTCCTTCGCCATGGCTGCCACACCACTCCTGTCCTGCCGATGCCCCAGCCAACGGTTAAAGAAGTACCGGGTTAGCCTCGGGCATCTTGCGGAATATACCATTTGTATCGCTTATTGGTAGACGTTTCTTAGAAGTGGGGCGAAGATCTGCGGCGACACACACCAGAATTGCCTGCGCTAAAGGCAGTCACCAGATAGGCAGCGCCTCTAGCGGACTGGCTCCAAAGAGGTGGGATGGTTCCGGTCTCTTCGGGTCCCGTCCCCCAGCTGACCGTAGTAGTTCTGACCCCAACAGTCCAGGGTGCCGCCATGGAGCAGGACACAGGTGTGATGGGCGCCAGCAACGATTCTCAAGGCTCGGGGCAGCGCAACCGAGCGGGGCGTTGGTGAAGATTCGTAGTCACCGACACCCAATTGCCCGATGGAGTTGTTGCCCCAGCAGTCCACAATTCCGGAGCGGAAGAGAGCGCAAGTGTGGGACTGCCCCAAGGCCAGGGCAGCAACATCTCTGCTGATACCCCCAACCGGACTCGGCTGGAATCTCGCGATCAGAGAACCGTCACCTATCTGCCCGAACTTATTCTCTCCCCAGCAATTGACAATACCTGACTCCATCACTGCACAGGTGTGGCGGCCGCCTGCCGCCAGCAGAACCGCGGGTTCCAGCAGTCCCAGCACCGGCACGGGTAGCGCGCGCTCAATGTCGCCGCCGTCCCCCAGTTGCCCCTGGCGGTTGTCGCCCCAGCAGCTGATACCACCACCCTCAAGTAGAACACACCCGTGGTTGCCGCCAACCACGAGTTGCCGCACCAAGCCTTCAAGCCCGATAACGCGCAAGGGAGCAACCGAGAAGGTCACTTCATAGCCAGCCTCTCCCTGGCCGAGTTGACCATTGTAGTTCTGGCCCCAGCAATAGACCGCACCATCGGTGAGTAGAGCACAACTGTGCTGATAGCCCAGGGCAACATGGGCAACGGGGGAAGGAAGCCCCTTGACCGCGACCGGACGGTAGCGATCCTGCGTCTCTGGGCCCCCCTCTCCGTCACCAGTCTGGCCGTTGACATTCCGGCCCCAGCAATACAGCTTACCCGCCGCCGTAACGGCACAGGAGTGGCCGCCACCAGCCTCAACTTCGGTGACTTCCGACGGCGCTCCGGCAACCCGCGTGGCAGGGTCGAGTTGGTACCATTCACAATACCCCTGGCCCACCTGGCCACCACGATTATCGCCCCAGCAACGGAGGCGACCATCTTCCCCAAGAGCGCACGTATGGAAGGTCCCCGCAGCCAACTCCACCGCCGCCGGACGAAGTGCCTTGCCCTTGAAGTCGAGACCCCGAGAGACCTTCAGCGTTTGCCTTCCTCCGGCTTCCAGGTTGACCGACCGGACCTCTCGTTCATCGCCGAAGAAGACCGTCAGCCGGTATTCCCCCGCAGGCAAATAGCGAATCAGCGGCGTCTTGTAGCAATCCCCGTCCCCCTGATCTGCCGGAGTGTCGGCCAGCGCTACACAGACCCTGCGATTGGGCGTTGGAGATGCCTCCACAGACAGCAAACCATGGGTCGACCGGAGGGACTTCTCCAACTCCAGCATCGCCCGCGCGACCTTCTGCTCATTGCTCAACTGAGAAACTCCGTACCGATGAATGGTACGCGCGTATGCGAAGAAGGTGTAGGCATCGCTGGCGGCCCCCAGTCGGAAGTAAGCAATGCCCAGATTCTTGGCAAGGTTCATCTCCTCGGCACCACAGGCCTTACCGAAAGCCGACCGCCAAAGCGCCGCTGCCTCCACTACCTGGCCCTCCCCAAAGAGCCTCTTGGCCTCCTCATTGGTGGCAGAAACCGTTCCCGGTCGCTCCTGACCCCGCACCGGCGTCAAGAATAGACAACCCACAATCAATGCCCAGCAAGACAATCCTCTTCGCACCACCATCCGCATCATCATGCTCCTTACAACGACGACCACACTGGCCCTTGGCTACTGCAAGTCATCAAGGGTGAATTCCACCGGCCCCTTCTTTGGGGGTCGGAGCTTCTCTTCTTTTCTGGTCTGTTGCCGCGGAACCTCGCGGACCAGACGCTTCGCATCCTTGTCTTCACCGTCATCAGCAACCTCGCGCACCGTCGCCTTGCTGCCGGATCTACGGGCGGCAGAACCTGGCGAGGGAGGGGAAACCGCCACGTCGCCAATCGCCCGCATTGGAGCAGGCTCAACCTCCGACGCAACATCTACGACAACCTCGGCGACCGCGCGGGGAAGACTGTCCGATACCGCTATGAGGTCCACCGACACGTCACTGCGAGAATACCCATCGACAGCGTCGACTGAGTGCACCTCCTCCAGCGCAATCTGGCCAACCTCGTCATCCGCAGCCACCTCCATGCTGACGTCAGGCGACGCATTTCCGCCGAAGGACACAACGTCATCCTGCGCTACAGCCCCGCCAACGGCCCCCTCATTAGTCCCCGATGGCGATGCGGGGATGCCCACCGCCGGCACCGACTTCTGCTCGAAGAAACCACTGTAAACGAGTAGCAGCAGGACCGCTCCACCCAGCACACAACCGGCCACCAGGGCCAACAGCGACGGGGCCACCAGCGGCCTTGACCGGTCTCGGCCGGCCGCTTCTTCCACGCCCCTCAACACACTACTGGGAATCTCACGCAGTCTCCCCGTGCCAGCCGTCGGAGGACCGCTCTCATCTCCCGGTGCCGCGTCAACCGAGCCAACTGGAAGATCGGCCGGGGCTTTGTCACCGGCTCGAACCGTATCCACCACCGGCACATCTTCTTCTGTCGGTATGCGCTCTTCCGCCTCCTCCCACAGATGTCCCGGAGATAACTCCATAGTGGACCGGCTTTCGGGTGGGCCAAAGGAGAGCACCCTCAACTCAGCAGGAGATTCCATCATATTAATGAGCGTATTACCGCGGGGGGCCCGGTAGGCCTCCTCGGTTTTCGAATCCAGGGCGAAAGACTCGTGAGCAGAGATGTCTGAGTCGGAACCGGTGACCCGGACGAATTCCTCCAATAACCGCTGTAGCTCACGCAACACCACCACCGCTGACCTGGGCCTGGCGGCCGGTTCCTTCGCCAGCATGGCCAGTACCAGTGCTTCCAGACCAGCAGGGACGATCCCTCCCGGCAATAAATCGCTTGGCCGAGGTGGCTCATCATTAACGTGCTTGAGCAGCAACGCGATTCGATTGCCAGCCTCAAAGGGCAGTCGGCCAGTAAGTAACTCGAACATCAGCACGCCCAGCGAGTAAATATCGCTACGTCCATCAACGGGAAAAGCCTGAGCCTGCTCCGGGCTCATGTACTCCGGTGTGCCACAGACAATGCCCGGGTCCGTTACCCTGGAGGAACGATCCATGGTATCGATGAGCTTGGCGGTTCCAAAATCCAGCACTTTGCCGATCTCGTGCCCATCGGGGTCCTGCGAAATCATGACGTTGTCAGCCTTGATGTCGCGATGGACGATGTTATTGGCGTGGGCCTCGGCAAGCGAATGGCAGATATCCGCGGCGATATGCATGGTCCGCTCGGGACCTACGGCCCCGTCCCGATCGATAATATCCGACAGCAGACGCCCGGTAGCCAACTCCATGGTGTAGTAGAGGAACCCCTCAGGTGCCAGTCCAAAATCGTGGAGCATGGCACTGTACCGGCTCTTCAGAGAACTGGCAGCCTTGGCCTCACGAACAAACCGAGCCACCCCTTTGTGGTCCTGGAGGTAGTCCTTGCGCAGAACCTTGAGCGCAACCTCACGGCCAATAACCATGTGCCGAGCCCGATAGACGGTACCCATACCACCCTGTCCCAGGACATCGACGATCTCATACTTGTCGTCAATGATTGTCCCTTCCAAGTCTTCCCCGCTCCCCGACAGCGAAACGAGTGGCAGATGGTGGTCGGGACAGGACTCCCGGCCATCTTCAAAAGCCTCGAAGCATCTCGGGCAGTATCTCCTGGTGACCCTCGCCATATCGCCTGACTCCCCCGCTACCGTTCAATAATTCTCAGTTCCATCCGGCCCCACCCGCCCTTGCGGCCCGACTTCTGCGGGCGGCTGCTGCCAAACCCGACATAGTCAAGCCGACCCGGCTCAACGCCCAACTCGATAAGCCGGTTCATGACCGCCAGACCCTGCTGCCGGGTGAGTTCCAACACCCCATTTGCGTCTGCCCCCCCGGTGGCATGGACTTCAATGCGAATTCTGATTCCCGACTGCGCCGCAAGCGAACTTGCGATATCTGCTAGAGGTTTCATTCCTGCCTCAGATATCTCTGCGGTCTGACCATCGAAGAGAGGACCGGAAATCACCGTTGGCAATCCCTTCTTGAAGAGGTATCTAGGCATCTCGTCGGGACAACCATCTTCGTCTTCGTAGCCGTTACGAATCTCCTGCTCAGCAGGGCATGAATCTGCGTGATCAGGCACCCCATCACCGTCATTGTCCCGATCGACGCAACCATCACCGTCTTCGTATCCATCACGGTCTTCGGCTTCATCCGGACACTCGTCCCGCACATCGGGTATGTCATCACCATCGTTGTCAAGGTCGGGGCAACCGTCGTCATCCTCAAACCCGTCCCGATCCTCGGCCTGCAACGGACAGTCGTCCTTGAGGTCCGGCACGCCGTCCCCATCATCATCGATATCCGGACAGCCATCATCGTCATCATGGCCATCGGCATCCTCCGCCAGCCCCGGACAGCGGTCCCGGTCATCGGCGATGCCATCGCCGTCGCGATCCTGCACCTGGCGATGCCCATACCCAAGTACAGCCATGGTGCGCAGCGGCGCCGCCCCAAGGTGGTCGTTCAGGCCAACGCTCGCTCCAAGGGAGAGTGAAAGACTGCCGAGGTGACCTGTGAGTCCAGCAAAGCTCTCCAGCGGAGAAGCATTTTCGTCTCCCTGCAATTCAAATTCGCCGCGCACGCCGCCACTGAGCGACAGATAACGTGGCACTATCGTCAGCTGCGCCAGCAATCCACCCAGTAGCGCTGACCCCCTGGTGGTTCCCAGGATAGTCTGCTCCGCGCGCAGGTGAAGCCCCACATTGGCAGCCAGCAAGAGCGGACCAAAGGTACCATCAACGGCCAACTGCAGACCTCCCGACCAGGCTCCCTCTCCTCGCAATGCAACCTCATCACCAAAAGGAACCGCGGTGAAGAGCGCAGCCCCAAATCCCACCGGGTACCGAGGCCGCTGCAGAATCTCAACCTGCCCCATCAAGTGAAGGTCTCCCGCCCCCCAGCCAGCCAGTGCCCCGTCCCCTGAGCTGAAGTTCTTGCCCACTGTGCTGGCCACCACCACCGGCATCTGAAATGAG
>CALGBT010000831.1 GCA_937884235.1 uncultured Pseudomonadota bacterium | reverse complement strand
TTCACCGAGCGCCTCTCGTTGCGGGTAGAGCCGAACACCGGCGCCAATCAAAACAACCAGGCCGGCTACCAGAGCAGCAACGGCAGCGTCACCATCGAGATCAGCTGTAATTGACCCGTGCTCCTGACAGCCTTGCCCCCATGACGCCATGATGTTATGATTACACTTGGAGGTGAGGCAATGGTACGTACACAAATCCAACTTGAAGACCATATCCACCGGCAGGTTCGGCGTCTGGCACTGGAGAAACATGTTTCCATGGCTGAGTTGATTCGCCAATTCGTCCACCAGGGACTCTCCCGGGGCAAGAACTCCCCAGAGCTGGCAGACCTGGCTTTCGTCGGGGCCGGAGCGTCGGGCACCGGAGACCTCGCAGAGAACCACGACCGCTACCTCAACGAGGAGGATTGATGGCGCTCTTCGTTGACACCTCCGGCTTCCTTGCGGCAGCGGACCGCGACGACCGGCACCATGCTGGGATGGCGAAGGCCTTTGCAGATGCACTGTCTCAGGGGCAACGCCTGGTCACCCACAGCATGGTGGTAACCGAGACCGCCGCATTGATGCACCGCCGCCTCGGCCACGCCGTCACCGTGACGTTCCTCGATGCCCTCCAGAGCATGGAGGTCGTCTGGGTCGACGAACCGATCTTCAAGAAAGGACTGGAGAGATTTCGGCGAAAATCGCCCACCAACCTCAGCCTGGTGGATAGCGTCAGCTTTGCAGTCATGGCGGCATTCACCATCCGCCACTACGTCGGAATCGATTCGCACTTCGAAAACGAAGGCTTTGCCCGCTTCTCCTAGCCGTCAATTGCATTGCTGCGAGCGCAGTCAGGTCGGCACATCAGTTTTGACATTTCTGCCACAACTCGTCGTGGACACTTGCTCGACCCCGTAGTATCTTCGGCCGCAGATTGAGAAACGCCGTCGCGATATTGCGTTGCCTCCAACGAGAGGCTTTGCAGAGAATCAGGCGATGGCCCTGGCACGGAGGTGGAGCATGACGCAGCCGGTTTGGAAGAAACGGAGTTGGGTGATTCTCGCCGTTCTGGTTATGCTGGCGGTCGGCTGCCAGAAAGATGGACCTCCTAAGGACCAGCCGCAAACCGAAGCGAAGAAGGGTGCAGCCCCTGCGGCCGAGAATGCCAGTCCGGAAGCACCCGGCAAGTCGCTCCCCGGAGAGTCGGCAACGACCTCAGCCGTTCCGGTTGCCCCCTGTGTTCCCGCCTGCGAAGGCAAGTCCTGCGGCGAAGATGGGTGCGGCGGCTCGTGCGGGGAGTGTGGCGCTGATGCGACCTGCGCTGAAGGCCAGTGCCAATGCAATCAGCCCCTCTGTCTGGGCGAGTGCTGCACTGCCGGGGCCAGCTGCGTAGCCTACGGTTGCTGCGTGCCCGACTGCAACAGCAAGAGTTGTGGGTCCGACGGTTGTGGTGGTTCCTGCGGCAAGTGCGACTCCGGCACACCCTGCCAGTCCGGCAAGTGTGCAACCCAAGAGAACCTTGCCTGGCCCGTGGACCTCCAGACCGTCAAAGTCGCTGCCTCCAGTAGTTGTCCGAGTCGGACGGAGGAGTATTACGGCTATGAGAGGAGCATCACCTACGGACCGGACAACGTCTTCGACGGCCACCTGGACACAGCCTGGATCGAATGCGCCAAGGGACCGGGCATCGGACAATGGCTGGAGATTGACCTGGGCTCAGAGCTGATGCTCACCGGCCTCGACCTCTACATCGGCTACCAACGGGTGGAAAACGACGAACATGGGGACCGATACCCACTCAACACCCGGCCCAAGAAGATCAAGATTCAGACGAAAGGACAGGACCTTTCGCTTCCCCTCGCGGACAAGCGGGATGCCCAGCACATCGCCCTCGATGGCTCCCCCACTCAGACCATTAAGATCACTGTAGAAGATGCCTACGTGGGCAAGGACGCAGACTGCTCCTTCTCTGAGATTGTGATCTTCGGGAAACCGACGGACAGCCAGCTCGAAGCTTACGCCAACTCGGTCCTGAAGCCAGGCATGACCCTGGTCTATCGCGACATAGGTATGGACGCATCAGAATTCGACTCCCCCGACCCCGAAGACGTCCTCTACGCCGCCGGCCAGGGTTACACCTCCATTCGCCTCGCACCGGTCGCGTCAGACACCAGAGGCTTCGTCATCGTGGAATCTGAAGAGGCCGCAGAGACTATGTCCGATTTGCAGGGGTTCTTCTGGGAAGCGGGCCAGACCTTCGCCTGGAACGGAGGTGGCGTCCAATTGGCCGGAACAACCGGTCCAGCCATCTTTCCCGCCACCTCGCTGGCCCCCGATACCTCGGGCAGAAAGTTGCATACAAGCCTGGAGGGCACAGACGAGGTCCTCATTATCAACAACGATTCACCCGAGCCGGGCGACCAGCAGTATGACGCCCTGCTCAACTCCCGATATGGGTACGTGCATACCGACGGCTCGGGATTCTCTGGCGTAGCCGCCAGCGGCGAGGTGACGATCGTTGATACCTATCCCACAGATGCCGAGCCCGACGCTGAGCGGGAAGCCAGCGCCACCAAGCGCTTGACAGGTCGACTCGGCGATTGGAAGAAGGCCAGGCTCATTGCCGATGGCACTGCACTGACGACCTTCTACGCCAATGCCGCTGACGCCGCTAAACCACACGCTCCGGGGATGGCCATCGAATACCAGGAAACAGCCACACATATCGGGCCGACGAGAGCCTTTACGGCATTCCAGGAGATGGTCACCACTCCGAAAGGCAAAGTCTATGCGATGCGGGAGCTTGAGTGGACGGTTGTTCTTGGCGAATTCAAAGTCGCGGCGGAGCGAGTTGTCTACGAGAAGTCATTCCCGCTATCTGACGAGGAACTGGCCGCGGCAGCAAAGGAGGCCAAGCCAGGCCAGGGCGTGGCCCAGGAATTGCCGGCACCACCAGCCTTGATGACGCCGGATGAGCTCAAGCGGGAGCTGGTCAAAGGGGATGTCGGCAAGGCGAAGAAGCTCAACACCAAGGGCTTTCGCGCCCGCAAGGGTAGCGACAACGCCGGCGCTCTCGAGGCCTATCGTCAGGCAGTTGAGGTAGCCCCGTCCTATGGCCGGGCAAAGCTTAACTACGCCTGTGAACTCTCACTGGCCGGGCGACTGGACGAGGCCCTGGCGCAACTCACCTGGCTCTACCGCACCGGTCGCGACGAAGACCTCGACCTGCTGGCCGCAGCAACCAGTGACCAGGACCTCCGGGCGCTCTGGCCACTGCCCGCCTTCCGGGCACTGGTCGAGGGCGTGGTTACCCGACGACCGTACGATTCCAAATCGGTGCTGGAGGGCGGCTGCTTCGGGTACTCCCCGACCACCGGGGCCGTCGCCTGTGGCTATGTCAGCGAAACATCGGAATGGGCCCCTGTTGCCGGCGGCGTCATCTTCGCCGCCAAAGCGGAGGAGTTCCAGCTGAAGAGCGACGAAGAGGAGATGGACTCTTTCGATGAAATGAACAGCGCCGCCCGGAAGGCCCGCATCGCATCCGTCAAACTGCCCCACTTCAAGCTGCAACAGGGCAAGGATACGCCCCTTGGCGAAACCGGCTACCGCGCCACCTGGAGGAGCAGCGAAGACGAGGGGACGGTAACCATCACAAGCGCCTCTGGAGCCACTGGCACCCTCGCTCTCACCAACGAATCGCTGGCCAACTGCGGCCAGCCAGTCCCCTACAACAACCCAACGGAAGTAGTCATCTGGCTGGTGCCTGGCTGGGAACGCTTCGTCGTCGAGGCCATCTCCAGATACGAGGCGGCATACGAAGACGGCGAGATGGTTCAAGGGGCTGAGTTGCTCAGCGCAGTAGGCCTCATCGACCTGGGCAGCAGATAGACGACTACTGATCGATTCGGATCCCCAGCGCAAAAAGCAACGCCCTCTCCACCGCCGCCATCTTCTCCGGCGGCAGGGTCATGAGCAACGAACCAACCTTGCTCTGCGAAACCGTCTGGAGGTGGTCGAGGCTGATGGCGCTCTCTCGAGGCATGCCATCCTCGCGGGTGACGACCACCTGCGTGGGGATATCCCTTCACTGGAACCTGTTCCAGCAGATCCAGATGAGCCCCCTGGAAACGAAGGTCTTCGAGCACCCACCCCAGGCGCTTTGAGGTGACCGCATCCAGCTTCAAGCTTCTCGCAAGCGCGGTCGCAGCCCGAAACGGATGGAAGCGCATCTTCGACGGATGCCGGGATACTCAGTAAGGCCGTAGCTGAGCCACCGTTGCCCTCCACTACTACTTCTTCTTCAACTGGTACAAGTACGGCAGGCCGCTGTCGGATGTCGGCAAGATCTCCCGGACCCGGGCCACGAGCGCTTGGCGAGTAGTCGCGCTCGCTATGACCATGCCTTCGTATAGCGCGAACCAGCCCTGCTCGATTCCTCGATCCCTGAGCGCCCGTCCGACCCGCCGGGCGTCGGCCTTGCCCCGCTCCTGGTGGTACAACCCGTCGAACTTATCGCTTCGCTCCCGGAGTTCCCGGATCTCCTCCCAGTGAGTGTGGCGGCTCTGCTCACTTCTCACCAGAGCCTTCAACCGCTGCTCGGCCACCGCTTCCTCAGCCTCACCGCTCTCATCAACCACATGCGGAAGCGCAGTGATAATGCCGAACCGGGCAGTGCCCTCTCGGTAAGAGTCGTTCAACTCCCGACGCATTCCGCTTCCGAAAGACAGTGCCAGACCTTCCAGGAAGCCGTCGTAAATGATCTGGTCGCGAAATGGCAGCAGAGTAGCTTTGAGCATGACAGGAGGATACGGAACCATCCGCTCCAGCGGGTCTGCCAGGCCCAGCACTCCAAACGCCCGGGCCGGCTCTTCAGACGACAAGAAGACGGTATGCCTCTTGAGGTGACGGAAGACGAAGAAAATCCCCGATATCCTGTGGTCCCGCCATCCGGCCACGAGGTCGGCGGCATCCTCACTCACCGATAGGTCGGCTTCACGGAGGAACTCATCAAAGCACTCCGGATGATCGTACAACACATCTCGCACCTTGAGGCGCTCCTCCACAGTCAATGCCATGAAATCCCTGAAGCTTGCCACCGGCGCGACAACCCCGAACTTGCGATTGACCAGCATCTGCAGTCCAACAAACAGGCGGTAAAAGAGGCGTCCGTTGCCTTCTCCGATTTGCATTTGTCTCCTTTGGCGGCCGCTTGCGACCTCGGCAGCGCGGTCCGGTGAGGCGCAATCTCACTCGCCGGTGCCCTCGGCCTCCGAGATCTTTGCCAGTACCGATTCGGGTATCGGTCCCAGCAATTCACACAACTTCCAGGTACGCATCGCAATGTCCCGGTAGCCGTGTTCAAGCATGGCGTCCCCGTAAGTTTCAAGGAACTCCGGCGTGAAATTCGGTGCATCGTCCTCGCTCTCCTCCTCCCCCTCCCACTCCAACTCAGCCTCCCACTCTGTCTGGGCTGGACCGCCGGCTGTCAGGGCGCCATAGATAAGGTCTGCGACCAGGGGGCCGAGTGCTCTCGCCTCGGCCATCGCCAACATCCACCTGACCTTTGCGGTAACGTCCGCGTCCTTACCGTCGTCAGCCTCAAGCCAATCCAACAGCAACGAGGCATAGAGCCTCTCGTCATTCTCACCAAATTCCGCCAGCGCGCGTTCAAGCAGATCATCCATCTGCTCGCCGCCGACGGTCTCCCCACGGCGGCTGGCAACGACGGCCGCCACCAAGAATGGTAACACCGTCGCGAACGGGGCCAGGACTGGGAAGTGCCCGTCGCAAACGCTGTCCCGCAGTCCATCCAGCTTGCCTTCAGTGGCCGTCAATAGCCCTCTCAGTGTGCCGTCGTCCTGAGCCAGAAGCTGTTTGGCCAGATGCTCTTCCAGGACAGCCTTCTTCATCGCATCTGCCGTCGGCTCAATTCCGCCCCGAAGAAGAACGTCTTTCACCCTCTCCAGCAGCTCTCCCTCTGCACTCTCCTGGTCAAGTCTGTCCGCAAGCGCAATTCGGTAAAGACTGGCCACCAACAGGTTAGCCTTTCCCTTCATCATGGAAAGCACTTGCCCCAGACACAAGGCTCGCAACTCGGCCAACGAGCGGGCTCGACCGGCCGCCTTGAAGATAGCATCCCCGAACTGGTCGAGTACCTCCTTCTCGTCGTACTTGTCTGCATAGTCGAAAGCCAGTCGTTCCAGTTCCTCCTCCACTTTGCCAGGACCCGCTGCCTTCTCCTTCTGTCGATTGTCCAGGTAATGCCGTACAACTCTCCCTTCGTTGAAACGAACTCGCCGTAAGGAGGGGTCATCCATAAGCAAGTCCTCAAGCTCACCCAGGTCCTCACGCAACTTCGCAAGGTCAGTGAGACACGGTATCATGGCCAATGGAGGTTGGAGGGACGATTCCATCTGACGGCTCATCCGCTCCGCAGCCTGTGAGTTTGCCAGGCAGCACTTCTTGTATTTCTTGCCACTGCCACAAGGGCATTTTTCATTTCGCCCTACTTTGGTCGGTCCCACCTTTGCAGGCTGCACTCCGGCCGCATCCATCAGCATGAAAGCTGCGTTGTATGCCAACATGCCGAGTTCAAGACCCTGGGGCGTAGTGAGGTCATAGCCGACTGCGGCGATGCGCTCTTGCATTTCCTCCATCGCCTGCGCCATCTCGGTGTCCAGTTCGTCCTCGACGTCGAAGTCTTCTCCCGGCATGTCAACCCAGTCTTTCATCTTGCCCCCAGTGGTGCGGCTATTCGTTCAGCTTGGCTGGTTCAACACGGCACATCC
>CALGBT010000830.1 GCA_937884235.1 uncultured Pseudomonadota bacterium | reverse complement strand
TTTCCATGGGAAGTCGCTCAAACTCGGTGAGCAGCTCTTCCACGTACCGGGGCGTCGGATTGATCAATGTATTGAGGAAGACGAAGTTGCGCACTCCATGCTCCTGGAACATCCTCGTTACATCGGAGACAACTCGAGCCGGTGACCGCATGCGCATGCGTCCCGCGCTATAGTCGCCGCAGAAGGCGCAATGATAGGGACATCCCAGTACAAACTGGTAGGGCACCGCCAACTCACCCTCGAAGGGTTGCCGTGTGTCAGGGTAGAGTCCCGCATCCACCCAGTGCAGAGAGGGCGGAGCGACGGCATCAAGTTCCTGGTAGGCTGCGGGTAACCTGACCAGTCCGCCGGCAGTCCGGAAACAGGTGCCGGGAACGCTGCGGGGCAACCGTATTCCCTGCGCAAGATGCCTCAGCAGAAGGGCGAACGCCACGTCCCCTTCCTGCTCTACCAGCAGATCAAGAGCGGGAAACTCCTGCAGCAAATCATCTCCGAGTTCGATGCCTCGTCCGCCCATGACGGTCAGCGCCGGCGTGCCAATGCTCTGGGCAACTTCGCCCGCCAGCCGCGCCCCGTCTGGGCTCTCAGCCGACAAGGCCAATGCATCCATGCCCCCCAGTTCCGCCGCCAGCTCGGCAATCCGACGGGCCGTAAAATCGATGACCTGCAAACGGGCAGCTGGCCCCTCTTCGGCGAGCAGGCCGGCCACCTGGGCTTCAGCCGCCAGGTCAGCTACGCGCTGCGGAAGTCCCTCGGCAGTCAGCATCGAGCCCAGTTGAATAAGGGAGAGCGGCGGCATGAGCGTGCTACATTCTCGCTCATCCAGTTTGAACCCGGGTACACGCACCAGCACCACCCGCGGGGCCGGGCCAACCCGGGCAACCTGCAAAGCGGCCCCGCCCTCTGTGACAAAGCGGGCATAGCCCCCACCCCAAAGGTGTGCGTCAACGTGGAAGGCATCGAACTCCGCACGAGTAATGGGGCGAACGCCGGGCTGATGCAAGTGCTCCTCACTGGCACTGGTAGCAATCGCTTCTGCACGCACCAGATGGTGGAGTGAGGGAGGTACCGCGGCGAAGGAGATGAGGTGGGACACCCAGGCCTGAAGCGGTTCACCAGCCCGCAAACCAGTACCTGCCGGGGCACACCACGGAGCCAGCGTACACTTCGCACAGGCCTCGGCCAGGCTGTCCGGGTCCCGGGTCTTGGCATCGCTATTGCGCAATCTGAAAGCTGGCAGGAACTCCGGGCGGCCGTGCAGCAGGCAGAGGGGCAGACCGCTGGTGCCGACAAAACCGACGCTGCCCACGCCCTGCGCATACTGGCCTCCACATTTCTCAAAGAGAGTGGTGAGGACACTGGCGGTACGCGAGAAATCCGGCAACCGCACGTGCCCGTGGGCGTTGCGCCGCGGCCACAGTTCCAGAGCAACGCGGTGAAGGGCGCCGGTTAGCTTGGCAATAGCCCCGGTCAGGTCCGGCTCCGGCACGCTGCGCGCGTCCAACGCCACGCGCGCTCTGAGTTCCAGCCGTGGTCGCCGCAGCGGCCGGATCATTCTCGGGTCGTCAAGTTCTCTCCTCCAACTTGCAAACGATTCAACCAGACTCCGAAATGCTCCGGTACCCGCAGCCTTGTCAAATCGCTGCTGGGGCAATACCGAGAATGCTACCTCAAAACTGTCGGGAGCCGCCAATTGGATGCGCCCAATGACGTCTCGGGAGAGAACCTTGCAGCCGCCAACCGTAATCCCGCAACGGCCATGGTGAACAGAACGGATGGCCGCAAGGCAAGCAGAGAGGTCGGCGGGTAGCTCAGCAGGGTCGCTCACCGCCAACAGGACTTCCAGTGTCGGCGACAGCGCGCCCTTCGCCAGGGCTTGGACAATTTCCACCGGAACCGTCCCCCGCTGTACTCTCACAAGTCTAATCATGGGTTGTTTTCCTTCAGTTGCCCGTACTCAACGGGCCGTCCTGTCAGCAAACGCCAGGCGACGCAGCGGGGTAATCTATTCCGGGTCGCATAAGCCGTCACAGGTATGCTCAATCCAACCGTCCGGACGGAGAAACAGATCGATCTGCCGCATGCTGGCATCAAGCTTGCGCAGGCCATTGTGCCCCTCATTTGGATTGTTCGGAAGGGTGGCCTCGGTGCCTGGCAGCGGTTCCGGAACGCCAAAGTCGAACTCCACTATTGTCGACCCCTCGGTGGGCGACTCCGCTGGGTCCAGCAAGGCGATAGCACGCACCGCCGGCAGCAGAGACTGCACGCCTAGTGCCCTGGCGAGGAGGTGCGTGGCCAGATTAGTTACATCCGTATCGCCGATGACATTCTGCATCAAGACGCGTCGTTGGTCTGGCCCGCCAGGGTACAGATCCTGGATCACATGCGGCGCGTAGGTAATCGGGTCAATGCGATCGAACGTGGTTGGCAGTAGCGCTATCCACTTCTGCGAATCCAGTGGGTTTTCGAGGAAGCTCTCGAGCAACACCAGAAAAGAGCCGAAGAGCCGTGACCGGAACATCAGGAGCGTAAAACTCCCGCCCCCGACACCAAGCACAACTCGTTTTACCATGGGGGCGAGCGCCGCCAGAGTGCCGCCCAATACTCCCCCCTGACTGACGCCATAGAGGTAGATTTGCGCCGGGTCGTAGGCCGTCTTTCCGTTAACGAAAAGCTCGGGGGCAGTTGTCAGCGGACCCTTGATGGCATACATCAGCGCAATCTGGTTCGCCATGGCCTGATGAAGCCGGTCCGTGAATCTCAGCATCTCAGATGGATCGGCAATAATGGCAGTAAGAATCGGGTCCACGTCAGAACTGTTCATGCCCCACCAGTCCACGGCAGCCACCACGAACCCGAAGCGGTCGGCCAACTCGTTAAGCCAGCCGCTCGATATTTCATCCCTTTCGGCAAAGAAGCCATGACCATAGATCAGGACGCGTGCCGGCTGAGTCCCACCAAAGTCTTTCAGGCTCATGGGGATTCGCAAACTGAACGGCACCTCGGTCTGCCCCACGGCAACTACTCTACCCTCGCCGTTGCGATTGAGCCGCGCCGCCAGCTTCTCGGACTCCACATAGAGCGGCACGCTAATGGTGCCCTCCACATGTCGCAGCACCCGGTCGTCGACATTCTCCGTTTCGGAGATGATAGTCACGACTGGCGGACTCTCCTCGAATCGCGCCATCAGATCGGCCCTAATGGCAAGCATGTCTCCCGCAACACTGGCCTCGGTTTGGGTCGTGAAGTCCCAGGCCAGCTGCAAACTTGACCGCTCCACTCCGCCGGCCTGCAGTGCCGGCCACAGTTCGCTTTCGTAGCGCAGAGCGGTTGGCTCCAGGTCAAGGTGGCAAGCCACATCGCCATCTCGGATGCGGCGAAACCCGTTGGGAGCTTCGATGAGCACCCCTTCATGGTCGCGCAGCCCCCGAATGGCGACTATGTAACGGACCCCATTGCGCAGTCGCACCAGCGGCCGGATGAGCAGGGCCCGATGTGCATCTTCCTTGGGGCGCGGGTCCAGTTCAGCGAAGTGTAGGACCCGCTCCCCGCTGTCAGCCTCCATGAGCACAGTGGGGGTATCCGGGCCCATCGAGGCCATTACGTCGCCGGTGTGAAAGACGAGGTTGCTGGAGTCGATACCTCCTGGGAAAAGAGCGAGAATC
>CALGBT010000829.1 GCA_937884235.1 uncultured Pseudomonadota bacterium | reverse complement strand
AACTTCCTGGAGCTGCCCGAGGGCTGGGTAACCTTCGATAACGCGATGTTCATGCCCGGTGAAGGCTGGGCTGAATTGGAAGAGATGGGGGAGGCCTTGCTCAAGGAGTATCTGGGCATCGATGATAAGCTTGACCTGCCGTTCAAGCACGATGCGATTTTCTTCATGCAGGGGGAGAGCCTTGATTTTGCATATGACGCGGACGTCATCTACCACGAATATACCCACGCAGTTGTGAGTGGGGATCGTTTGCTGGGAACCAGAATTGACGAACATGGCCCTGATGCTGCCCCGCGGGCCATGAACGAAGCGGTGGCCGACTATTTTGCATGCAGTGTCATGGGCGATCCGGTGATGGCTGAGTTTGCCCTCGTGAATTTGGGAGCGGGTCGGGACCTGACCGAGTTTGCGGAGTGCCCCGCTGGCTATCATGGTGAAGAGCATATCGACGGCCTCATGTATTCCACTGCCCTCTGGGAGATTCGTGAGGCCCTCGGGTCCACCGCTGCCGATGCCATCATCTTCAACGCGTTGCTGACCTTCATGGCCACCACCGGATACGAGGAGGGGGCCCAGGCGACCATTGCGGAGGCGGCCCTCCTGGAGCCACCGCAGGATGGAGTTGTGCAGGCCATCTTTGAGGCACATGGGCTGCTGGGTTGTAATGGGCGGATGCGGCCGTGGAAGGACAACGATGGGAGTGTCTACCCGGAGTTTCTGCCTGGCACCCAGACTACGGGAGTGGCGGGTTTCTCTGGTGGGGCCCCTGGCTACATCCAGCACCAACTGCAAGTGCCAGAAGGGGCAGAATCATTCCATCTGGAAGTTGCGGCCGAGGCCTCTGGTGCTCTCTCAATCCTTGGGGATTTCATGGGTGGCGGGGAGGTATCGCTGGCAATTGCGCTGAAGCATGACGGAGCGATTGCCTACGAGTATGACCCGGAATATCTGCACGATGAAACGGCGTTGATACCGCTCGTAAAGCTGGACGATGGCCTCTTCTCGATTGACGTCTCGGGGGATTGCTTCACCGGCGGGATGCATACGCTGCAATTCGTCAACCAGAGCGGTGATGCGGTGATGATTCGCAAGGCGACCCTTTCGTTTCCCAAGGGAGAGGCGCCGGGAGAAGCCAACTATAGCTGTCAGATTGTTGAGTAGAAACGGGTGCGGTTGCATGTCCGTCGTCGACGTGGCATGCTCGTGCCAAATGCATGGCTGGAGGGGAGCATGCGACCACCACTACCTTTGATTCTTGTCACGCTGCTGGGGCTGATGGCTCTGGCAGGGTGCAAATCTACTGGAGACAACCAAGGAGGAGCAATGACTGCGGAGACCGTAACCATCGTCATCACCACGTCAAAGGGCGAGATCGAAGTGGAGCTCTGGGGCGAAAAGGCCCCCAAGACCGTGGCCAACTTTCTGAGCTATGTCGACGATGGTTTTTTCGGCGACACCATCTTCCATCGCGTCATGCCTGGATTCATGATCCAGGGCGGCGGCTTCGTGGCAGACATGTCACAGAAGAGCACCCGCGGTCCCGTGGAGAACGAAGCTGACAATGGTGTGGCCAACAGCCGTGGTACCATCGCTATGGCCCGCACGTCCGACCCTCATAGCGCGACTGCTCAGTTCTTCATCAATCTCGTGGACAACGGCTTCCTCAACCATACTTCCAAGGATTCCCGGGGTTGGGGCTACTGCGCATTTGGAAAAGTGACCTCGGGCATGGACGTGGTCGATGCTATTGGCGGGGTCGCCACCGGTAACCGTGGTGGGCACCAGAACGTGCCCACCGCTCAGGTCACCATCACCGGCGTTCGCCGCAAGTAGCTACGGCAGTTCCGTCACCGGGCACGGTGTCGCGTCAGGCAACCCCAGCAGTTCTTCCAGACTGAAGCAGGTATATGGCTGCTTGTGCAGGGGCAAGACTCCGGCATCAACGTAGAAGAGCAGGCTGGCGGGGTCAAAGATGATGAAGTGCATGGGGCCGTTGGCCCCGAGGCTACCATCATTGTCCCAGTTCTTCGCCTCAAGAGTTTCGTCAGATTCAGCGGCACCGACTTCCGGGTCGATGGGGTCGCGCATGACGGTTGCCAGGGCCATCTCGTCGATGGTGCCCCAGTGGGATTCTTCACCTTCTTTGGCCAGAAGCTGCTCAAAGCGCAGCATCCGGTTGAGCGAACCGCTGGATGGTGCGGCCTGCTTGGCCAGCATGTCGGGATGGAGGAAGTGATTGGTGCCGAAGACGACGTCGTCCTGCAAGCTGCGCTCCCTGACGGCGGAGGCCGTCATTTCGAAGATAGAGCCGGTGCTGGAGTTGCCGTCTGAGACGGAGAAGAGCTCCGCCGACATGTGTTGCTGGTTGTTAATGAAGGAACGCACCCCGTCCAGGGAATCCGCCTGTTTCATGATCTGGCCGAGCATCTGGACGTGACTCCGGCCTGTCGCTGACTGCTCTGCCAGTCCCCCGGGTTCTGCTTCGTGGGACCCCATGGCGATGCCTGCCAGATTCATCGCGGAATAGGGGCTAAGGTTGAGTGGAAAACCGACGTAGACATGTGGAATCGCGCCAACTGGCTGGCGCACAAAGATCACGGGATGCTGATGAATTATCGCGATGTTCATGCCCCCCCAGTCGAGATTTCTCGCATGGAGCAGACGGCCACCGGTGGTTGCTTTGCCGGAAACAATGGCGCTGCTGCAGCCCGGTCCCTCGGGGGCATTGGGAATGCCATTGGCGATCATTTCCAGGAGGACATCCCCGAAGTTCAACACCAGACAGTAGTCCATGGTGAAGCCAGTATCCCCTGCGGCATCGACCAGGCCCTGGCATTCGTCAACGATGTCCGGATAGGAATTTGCCAGGGCGATGTCAATGAGGCCCATGTCTTTGGCGACCATAGGTATGGCTGCCAGGGTCAGGTCGGCTTCGATGAAGGCCACCGCATCGGCAATAACGTCATGGAGCAATTCCCCGTGCTGTACTCCCATTTCGTAGGGTGTGCCCGCCAGCCAGACCAGGTTGAAGCGGCCCACCTTCTCGACATGGGGGGGGACCGGGGTCCACTCTGGTCCTCTCACTTCCTGGGTTTGGATTTCCAGGTCGAGAGGGGTGGAGTCGGCTTCTTGCTGGGGGGGGAGATCTGCCGGCTGCGTTCCGTCGGAAGAGCAGGCGGCAAGAGCGATAACGAGGAGAATTGCGATGTCTGACAACCTCAACATGAACATCCTCTTGCCCGAAGGCCATAGTCGTGGCTATCATAATAGGGAACATGTACACTGGCGTCGAGTGTTCCGGCGTCTTTTTCCTGTCGAGCACAGTCATTTGAAGCACCATCGAGGTGAATGCCATGACAGATAGAGAACCGAAAAAGGGCGAAAGTCTGGAAGCCACCGAACGTCGAAACTTTGGCCGCGTGCCCGTTGACTACGATCTCAAGGTGAGTGTTGACTCGGGACATGATTTCTACACGGGGTTGATGCAGGACATTTCTACTGGGGGCCTTTTTGTGGTCACCGACAAGCACCACAAGATCGGTGAGCAGGTGACGCTACGATTCGCCTTCCCTGGTCGCTCCGAGGCTATTGAGGCCAAGGGCACGGTGCGCTGGCAGCGGTCCCACTTTGCGGATTCGTCGCAGCCAGAGGGCTATGGCATTCAGTTGGAGGAGCTCCCCCCTGAGGTCATCGCCGCCATCAACCATCACCTGCAGAAGAATTCCTCCCTGGTCTTTGACCTCACCGACGAATATGAGGCGTGGTAGGTTGTAGGTGCCGGCGTCTGTTGTTCCGCTCAATCCCGTAGTTTCTAGATAGTGCAGCCTTCCG
>CALGBT010000828.1 GCA_937884235.1 uncultured Pseudomonadota bacterium | reverse complement strand
CAGCTATGCGGAAACCAAGAACACTCAGGGCAACTGGGGGTTCCTCTACTATAGTCTGGGGAGATATGACGGTTGCTGGTCCCTGGGCACCGCAGCCATGGTCGCGGATGGCCAATGGCACCACGTCGCAGCGGTCTACTCAGACCAGAGCAAGCGCCAGGACCTTTACCTCGACGGTGCCCCGGTGGCGACAGGAACTGCCAACGCCCCAACCACGGTGACCGGTTACGGATACGGTCCAGTCAACATCCTTGGTGCTTGGGGAACTCACAACTACAGCAACTACGAGAAGTCCTGGAATGCGCCTTTCGAGGGCGAGATGGATGACCCCGTCACCTTCGACCGTGCCCTCTCCCCTCGCGAGATATGGGACTACGTCGACTCCAACTCGCGCTACGGGACAACCTTCATCTCCTCCCCGGTTGGCGACTACTCCGACCTCCGCCTCACGGAGACACCAGGTCCCGGGGAACCCGGGCCCCCAACAGTCAAGCGCATGGAAGTCCACGCACCTCATGCCCACAGCCAGGCCCCCTGCCCCGAGCAACCCGCCGGAGTCCCTTTGGCCGACCGCGACGACCTCTGCGGCGTTGTTGCCTACTGGCCAATGGACGGCACGAAAGAGGAAGTCTCAAATCCTGACATGAACATCAGCGGCGGTGATGGGTCCTATTCGTCGGGATTCCAAGGGGCTGAGTCCAGTTCCTGGCAAGTCCCGCCGACAAACGTGAACAACTTCGGGAAAGTGCCCTATCAAGAGGCATTGGATTTTGGCGTTGATGAATTCACCATCGAGTTTTGGATGAACATCCAGAATGAGCCGTCATGGGATGGCACGGGCTCCTACGGCAACGAGGACTTGTTTCTTCTGGCAAAGAGAGACACCTGGTACAATGACCAGGATTGGGGCGCCCAGAATATGGCCGGTGATGGCTTCGACTTCCACTTGGACAACCAGCGAGCACTGCATTTCCGCTGGGGCAAGAACAGCGAGGTCAACTACGCTTTCAGTACTTCCAACAATAAGCTTGACCTCAATCGCTGGTACCACATTGCAGTCGTCGTCTCGCGCACTGACGCCGAAAATGGCACACGGATCATTTACTACCGTGACGGTTTGGAGGTGGCCCGCAGCCAGGCTTCCCAGTGGTTCAAATCTGACTCCCAGAGTGATCTTTGGTTTGGTCGCAGCGACTGGAAATCGAGTCCATCCAGTTGTGCCGTTTGGCTGGACGATGTCCTCATTCACAACATCCCGAAATCCCCCAGCTACATGGCGCAGCGCGGATACCATGGCACACCAAAGATTCGCTTCCTCGCCAACACGACCGTTCTGGACCAGGAGCCAGGAGAAGGCACCAGCTACCCGGCGCGCAAGTACACTCTCCACCTGGGCCTGGACAACGCCCCCGTAGAAACCCCATACATCCCGGGAACTGACGGCGCGACCTGCGGTGGATTGCTAACCCCCTGTCTGGGCTATTTCGGTTTCTGGTCCATGGACGGCAATGTCAACGACAGCAGCGTCAACGGACGCCACCTCAACAAAGGCGGCGGCCTGAACGGTGCCGGTGCCCACATCCTGGGCGAACTTGTGGATGGTGACGTGAATGTGGACCGCTGCGTCCCAACCGCGGGGGATGCCAGCTTCTTCCCTCTGGAAATGACTATCGAGACGGCCTTTCGAGCCGACGAAGTAAGCTGGAATCGCAGGTTGCTATCCGGCTTCAATGATGACTATCGCCTGGCCACAACCGGGCCCGGCCCCGATGCCGCCCTGGAGTGGACCGTGGCCGGACCGGACCAGACGGAATACCAGGTTGCGGTGCCGGGAGTATCGCAGCAGACCATTCACAGTGCCCGAGCCGTGGCCACAACCGAGACACTCTCTCTCCATCTGGATGATGCGTCACTGAGTGTTGCCGCTGGGGAGTTTGAACTGACCACTCTCTGGCACAGGTTCTGTGTTGCCCAATCCGGGAACAACTACCAACGGCTCGACGGCATGATCGACGAGATCAGATTCATGCTCCGGGCGCTCACCACGGACGAATTCCTCCACTACCCCCGACTGATGCCGAAGATTGGCGAACAGCAGGGATGTGTCGCCGACTGCGCCGGACGGGAGTGCGGTTACGACGGCTGCCTGGGCAACTGTGGCACTTGCTCAGACGCGGCAGTTTGCAATACCGATGCAGGCATCTGCGTTCCCCCCGGGTTCTTCCTGGTGACGCCGGGCGAATTTGAAATGGGCTACACCGGCGGCCAGTGCGGGAACGGCCAGTCAACTCCAACCACCATCGACCATCACTATCTGGTGGCCACCCATGAGATGACCCAGGGGAAATGGTCGCAGAAGGTGAACAACCCCTCCTACCACAGCGGCGCAAACGTCTGCGACTTTGTCGACAGTGCTGGAAACTGCCCGGTGGACAAGACGAATCTCTTCGACGCCCTCAGATTCTGCAACATCATATCGCAACAAGAGGGGTTGGACCTATGCTATGAACTGAACAACTGCAAGAGCTTCGGCTACAACTGCGGCAACCAGACGATGCAACTTTGCACCGACGATACTTGCGCATCTGCCACCTTCGTCGGTGACGGCTGCAACGGGTACCGCCTGCCCACCACCGCCGAATGGGAGTACGCCACCCGCGCCGGCACCGTCACCACGTCCTTCCCCTTCCCCGCCCCCGACGGCACCAACCTCGACCTCTGCAGTGGCTGCGAGCCCTTCGAGGCGCTGGCTCCATACCTCAAC
>CALGBT010000827.1 GCA_937884235.1 uncultured Pseudomonadota bacterium | reverse complement strand
CTGCGGAGTTGTTGGATAGCCTCGGCGAATCAATAGCTGCGATTATCTGGGACCGCTCGGTGGGGGGCAAAGGCCTGGAGGACGTGGTTAGCCGCACGTCCGGGATGAACCTGGCCATCATCCAATTGACCAATACTGGGCGAATTGCAGCAACCCGGCAGGATTTGCCAACCGTTGCCAAACCATTTCCCCCGTCGCAATTGCTCGAAACTCTGGCAACA
This sequence comes from uncultured Pseudomonadota bacterium, assembly GCA_937884235.1. Taxonomy (GTDB): domain Bacteria; phylum Myxococcota_A; class UBA9042; order CAIXZC01; family CAIXZC01; genus CALGBT01. The sequence continues at coordinate 3,563 of CALGBT010000827.1, read as the reverse complement.
GCTCTCTCCGCCAGGCGCGCACCGATGGATGCCCCTGCAAAGTAGCGGTGCGAGGCACCACCCGGCGGTTCAGCGCAAAGCACACGACTCGCCCCGGCAAACGGTTGACTCACACCCCAACCCATGATAGAAACGATGTGAATTCTTGCGAAGGAAGACCATGATGCGAAGGTTTGATTCGGCTCTTGCAATGCTCGCCTTCCTGCTCCTGGCCGTGACGATCGGGGGCTGTGCCCTAACTGAGCCCTACGAATCCTGCGGTTTCCCGCCAACGGAAGATGGACTGTGTGTGGCCAGCGCCGGTGATCCGGAAGAGGTCGCGGTGAAGAAGTCTTCCAGTAACTGTGTCATCGAGCAGCCCCAGTGCCCCTCCAACTTCTGCGTCAGCTTTCACGGCTCCAGCGGCTTATGCTCGGAACCTTGCGAAGAAGATGCCGACTGTGCGGACGGCGGCGCCTGCAAGGAATTCGCCTTTGACTGCAACGGCGAAGAGGACGACAGCCCCTGCATGCTTTGTGTCAAGCCATCCCTCACCAAGTAACCTTTCGCCGACTCTCGCAGCAGTCTGGTCTCACCATTGGTACTGGCTTTGCCGTCCAGAGGGTGCCGGTTGAAATGCATCCTCCAGCCATTCCAGGGCCGCCTCCTCGCCGCAGAAGGTGACGGCGACGATGTCGAACCGGACGCGCCAGTTCTCTCGCTTACGCTCGAGCAGGTATCGCCTGGCCCCGCGAATCACAAACTGCTGCTTGCGGCGGTCAACGGTAAGTGCGGGAGTCGCCAGGTAGTCGGTAGCCACGCTCCGCACCTCAACAAAGATGACCTCGCCGGGCCTCTCTGCGACGATGTCAACTTCCCCGCCCCCGAGATTATAGTTTCGTTCGGCCACCAGCCAACCGCTTGCCTCCACCAGGGCTACCGCCAGTTCTTCACCCCGCCGGCCCAGAATCTGGCGCGGGTCTTCGAGCCTCTCTTCTGATTTGCTGGACACAGGTCACCTCCTCTCTACCTCTATATCGGGAGTGAGAGGGCCAACGACCTATTTTATTTTCGGCCGGCAGAAAGAGGGTCGATGGTGAATTGACATGCCGTGACTGGCGAGGGCCTCCCGGTGGAGAACGGTGCCATAGCCCTTGTGACGGTCAAAACCGTAGTGTGGCAGGGCGGCATGCAGCTCAATCATGTACTCGTCGCGGGCGGTCTTAGCGAGAATGGACGCGGCCGCGATGTTGTTCGAGCGGGCATCGCCTTTGATGAGCGGTTTCTGGGGCCACTCCAAACCGGGAATCCCGTGGGGGCCATCCACCAGCACCAGCTCCGGTTTGAAGTCGGCAGCGACGGCAAAGTCAATGGCCCGACGCATGGCGCGGAAGGTGGCCTGCAGAACATTGACCTCTTCCACTTCGGCGGCAGAGGCAAAGCCGACGCCCCAGGCCACAGCAAATTCCCGAATCTGCCCGGCGAGGTCCTGACGTTGACGGGGAGACAAGCGCTTGGAGTCATCGAGCCCGTGGATAACCAGTTCCCGCGGGAGCGCAACGGCAGCAGCAACCACGGGGCCACACAAGGCCCCACGTCCCGCCTCGTCTACGCCCAGCAGATACTCATACTGATGGCGCATGGCACGTTCAACTTCACCAGGTCTTGTGGGGGAACTCGAAAAGAGGGTACGGCCCATTACTTAGCGCTTGTCGGTGCGCAATTCCTTGAGGCGGGCGGCGCGGCCGACCCGGGTACGGAGGAAGTAGAGCTTGGCACGTCGCACCTTGCCATAGCGCACGACTTCAATGCGCTCAAGTCGGGGTGAGAAGACGGGGAAGATACGCTCGACGCCAACGCCATACGAAATTTTGCGCACGGTGAAGGTCGAAGAGACGCCGCCCGACTTACGCCGAATCACCACGCCTTCAAACATCTGCGGGCGAATACGGGTAAGCTTTTCCTTCTTCCCAGGCTTGGCCACCTTGGGGGGAGCGTTGGGATCGGCAATCTGCACGTAAACACGCACCGTATCACCGGCACGAAACTTCGGGATCTCCCGCTGCATCTGTTCTTTTCCAAGTTCTAACAAGATATCCATTGCTGCCTCCAAACGCGCCTGTTTACTCTATCAAACTCAGTTTTCCTCCGGATCACGCAAGCCGCGCAGCCGATCCATGATAATGGCTGCGGCGGAGCGAACCGAGAGGTGGTTATACTCCACGGGCCCCTCAATCGGGGCCAGCACATAATCGAATGCATCCAGGAAGGACTCTTCCAAGCCCCACCCGGTGCCGAAGATGAGAAGCGCACTGCCTTCCCGCTCTTCCAACAACTTTCGCATCTGATGAAAGGAGACCATGCGGTCCTTGACGTTGGCACCGGTGCCGATGGTGATGGGGTCATGCCCGGTTTCGGCCCGAATCTGCGTTGCAGCTGCAGCGAGGTCCGGTACCACTCTGGCGCGGGCAATGGCTGCCTGTCGCCGCGGGTTGTATCGAGCCCCGGGACCATCGGTCCAGTGGTCCAGCAATTCCCCGACCAACTCCCGCTGCTGCGCCACCGGAGTCACCAGGAAATATCCCTTGACGCCGAAGGTTGCAGAAGCCCGGGCGATGTCATGAACATCGATGTTGGTCACCGCGGTGGCAACTAGTCGCCGGTTCTTGTCATATACCGGGTAGTGCACGAGGGCGGTGTAGAGTTCCATGGTCAGGACTCCAACAGTTTGCGATCGGCAGGACTCAATTCCATCCCTTCCAACAGGTCAGGCCGCAACTGGCGCGTCAGTTTGAGCGCCTGCTGCCTTCGCCACCGGTCAATCTCGGCGTGGTTCCCCCCCAACAGCACTGGCGGGGCTTCCATGCCTCGAAACTCCCGGGGCCGCGTGTAGTGCGGGTGGTCGAGTATGCCCTGATAAAACGAGTCATTAGGCACTGATTCCTCGTTGCCCATGGCTCCCGGCAGGAGGCGTGAACAAGCCTCAATCATGGCCAGCGCAGCAACTTCCCCACCGTTGAGCACGAAATCCCCCAGGGAAACCTCCTCATCGACAAATCCACCTTGAACCAGTCGCTCATCGATGCCTTCATAGCGCCCACAGATCAGGGTTATGTCGCCACTCTCGACCCACTCCAGGGCCACCGCCTGTGAAAAGCGTCGGCCGCGGGGAGTGAGCAGCACCGTATGAGTATCCGGTCGCTCCTCCCGCAACGACTCCAGAGCCGTCACCAGAGGTTCCACCATCATCACCATGCCGGGCCCACCACCAAAGGGGGTATCGTCAACGGTACGATGCCGGTCACAGGTAAAGTCCCGCAACTGGACCCGCACCACTGACAGCAAGTCCCGCATAATGGCCTTGCCCAGCAATCCTGCCTCCAGCGGGGAGTCAAAGAACTCGGGAAAGAGGGTCACTATTGTGAATCTCACCGGGTTCTCCCTACTGGTGGCGGGGTTTCCTTTCTCCAGAAAATCAAAGAACGAACACCGCAACCTACTCCATGATCTCGACCATGGCTCGTCGGTTGTCCTTGGTAGCAGCTGCACTCACGAGGGTGCGAATTGCTCGGGCAGTGCGCCCC
>CALGBT010000826.1 GCA_937884235.1 uncultured Pseudomonadota bacterium | reverse complement strand
CAGAGAATCGCTTGAGCCCTTTGCGAACCCGCTCCTGCAGGTTGTCGGGTACCTTTCCGGTCCGGGTGATAGCGCCGTCGCCGTCATAGGTGTCGGTGGCGTTGCCAAAAGAGATCTCTGCAAGGTACTTCTTGGCCCCTTTCTGGAGGTAGGGAACTAGTTTCAACGCTCCACCGACGCAGACCACCAGTAGTCCGGTGGCCGCGGGGTCGAGGGTGCCAAGATGGCCAGTGCGAGCAGACAGGACGCGACCCAACTCCCGGGTCAGGGATGCCGAGGTCCGCCCAGCCGGCTTGTCGACCAGCAGGTAACCATCAATAATTGCCATCTTTCACTCGCTCTTGAGTCGCTGCAAGATCTCTTCGACCCGCTCGATGTGCTCGTGACTATCGTCGTAGATGAAGCGGAGGTCTGGTACGAACTTCATGGAAAGCTGTTTGCCGAGCTCGCGGCGAAGGAAAGGCCTGGCCTTCTCGAATCCATCCTTCACCACCTTGGGGTCTGTGCCTGGAGTCACCTGAAAGAAGACGGTGGCCAGACGCAAGTCGTCCTTCATTTGCACGTTGGTAATCGCACCGTTTCTCACCCGGGGGTCTTGAACCCGGTGGCGGATCAGGTCTGCAAGGATTACCTGGACGAGGGGGGCAACCCGTTCGACACGCTTGTAGGTCTTCATGCGGTCCCCGTCGTTTCAGTAGTTGGTAATTTCGAAGTCGTGCTCCTGAAGCACCACGTCGGAGAGTAGTTCGATGCGGTTGATGGCCTTGTCGATCTCTGAGTTGATCACTCGGCGGTCGTTGCTCACCAGTGCGAAGGCGATGGCAGCTCGTTCTGGATCGTCCTGAAAGTCTACTTCGGCGACCGAGAATTTGTGTTGCCCCTGGAGCGCGGCAATTACCGGTCTTATGCGGCTACGCTTCTCTTTGAGGCTACGATTGCCTGGCAGACCGATCACGAAACGACAGATGCCGACGACCATGAGAGATGCTCCTGGAGAATCCTAGTGACTACAATGTTGCGGCGATCTTCTGGATCTCGAAGGATTCGATGAAGTCTCCTTCCCGCATATCGTTGAAATTATCCACGGAGATGCCGCACTCGAATCCCTGGGCAACTTCCCGGACGTCATCCTTGAAGCGCTTGAGGGAGGAGAGCTTGCCCGTATGCACAATTTCGCCTTCGCGCTTGATGCGAATGAAGCCGGAGCGCAGGACCTTCCCATCGACAACGTGGCACCCAGCAATGCGCCCGACGCGGGAGATATTGAACACCTGCCGCACTTCCGCACGGCCGAGATAGACTTCCTCCTCGATCATCTCCAGCTTGCCTTCCATCAAGGCGTGGGTCTTGTCGAGGAGTTCGTGGATGAGGTTGAAGTTCAAGATGGTAACGCCATGGGCATCGGCAAAGGCTTTGGCCATGGCGTCGGCCTTGACGTTGAATCCCAGGACGAAGCCATCTGATGCCAGCGCAAGATTGACGTCGTTCTCGGAAATGGCGCCCACGCCCTGGCCGATGACTTCCAGGCCGACAGCATCGGTACTGAGGGCCTCCATCCCCTGTCGAATCGCATCAACTGAACCCTGGGTGTCAGCTTTCAAGACCACCTTGAGGACCTTGGCTTCTTCTTCACCCATCTGGCTGATGAGTTGCTCGAAGGTCGGCTTGCTGACCTTAGCGAGGCGCTCATCACGCTCTTTCTTCTCAAGGTGGTCAGAGACGAGCTTGGCGCTCTTCTCATCACGCACCACGTAGAGAACTTCACCGGCTGCCGGAACTCTGTCGAGCCCGATAATCTCTGCTGGGAAGGAAGGTGAGACCTCCTTGATATCCTTGCCCTTGTCATCAAGTAGCGCACGTACTCGGCCGCTGGCAGTTCCGGCCACGACGACATCGCCAATTCGCAGGGTACCTTCTTGGATGATGACCGAGGCAACCGGTCCTCTGCCCTTTTCAAGGCGGGACTCAATGATGATCCCTTTAGCGCGACTCTCCGTATTTGCGGTGAGTTCTAGGATCTCGGCTTGCAAGACCAGCATTTCGAGGAGGCTGTCAACACCAACACCGGTCTTGGCGGAGAGATCAGCGAAGATGGTATTACCACCCCATTCCTCGCAGAGGAGTTCGTGCTCGGAGAGTTCTCGGCGCACTCTTTGGAGGTCCGCTTCGGGCTTATCCACTTTGTTCACCGCGACAATGATGGGGACATTTGCTGCCTTGGCGTGCTGAATGGCCTCGATGGTTTGAGGCATGACGCCATCATCCGCGGCAACCACCAGGATGACGATGTCCGTCACCTGCGCCCCGCGGGCTCGCATGGCCGTGAATGCTTCGTGGCCGGGAGTATCAACAAAGACGACCTTGCCCTTCTCCACCTGGACGACGTAGGCACCGATGCTCTGAGTGATGCCTCCCGCCTCACCGCCGGCGATGTCAGTCTTCTGGATACGGTCGAGGAGGGACGTTTTGCCATGGTCGACGTGGCCCATGATTGTTACAACTGGAGGCCTGGAGACCAACTCGGCCTTCACGTCTTCGATAACGTCGAAGTACTGTGCGACATCGAAAGAAACGTTCTCGACTTCGTAGCCCAGGTCAGTTGCGATAATGGCTGCGGTATCGTAGTCGAGGGTGTCGTTGAGGGTTGCC
>CALGBT010000825.1 GCA_937884235.1 uncultured Pseudomonadota bacterium | reverse complement strand
ACCGCTCCGCCCACCTCGCGTTGATACCAAAGTCAGGATGCGCGTCCAGCGGCAGATGACAGGCATACAGACCGACACGGTTGTTCACTGCTGCTTCTAGGAGGTCGTAGTGAGGCCCTGTCCAGGCAAAGAGATGCCCCCAGAAAAGCCCGTGGTGCACCACCAGCACATCTGCTGACGCCGCCACGGCCATCTGCAAGGTGGAGAGGCGGGCGTCCAGGGCCAGAGCAACTCGCTTCACCGGCCAGTCGCCCCCGATTTGCAGACCGTTGAGAGACCTGTCGCCACGCCTCTCCCGCACTTGCAGCAGGTCGTCCATCACGTTGGCAAAATCGTTCAGTAGCATCTCGTTGTCCTCCCCGGCCATAGACTCATCACCAGGACTTCAGAATCTTCTCCTGCCAGTTCAAGGCCTCGCTACGCTCGAACTGCAAAGGCACCGAACGATAGAGAGCCGCCAGACGCCGGGCGCGTCTCAACAACCTATTCCAGGCGAGGACAGCCCCAGGACTTGCCGCGGCCCGCAAAGCACGCGAAAGCCCATCGAGCCAGTCCTCCTTGACCTGCCAACTGAGCACCAGACAGGAGAGCACATAGGTATCGATCAGACGTCGTTTGAAAAGCAAATCGAGCAAGTTGGCATTCATGTGGGTGAGCCCGTCCGTGAGGGCGTATGCATAGGCCTGCCGGGCTCCCTGGTCAGAGGCCATGGAGCGAACGTATTCCCACATGGCCGGAACCGTCGGTTTCCCCTCATCAAGGGCATCGGCCCCTGCCAGCCAGGCTTGCAACGCACCGCCCAGAGCTGCAGTCCGATCCATTGGCAACCACGGATTGCCATGCCCCGCCACCTGCCCGATTCCAAGGTAGCCCGCGGCCAGCGGAACAGGCAGCGGAGGAGCAAGGTGTGGGGCCCGAGCAAATTGCCCGAACAGCGGGGTCCCCTCCAGGGCTGCCTCTCGAAAGACCCGCCCCACCAGCGGTTCTGGCTTCAGCTTGCAGTTCGGGAACGTGACCGCACCGACTTCCAACTCATCTGCTTGAACCCGATAGTGCCACTGCATGTGCTGTCCCGGCTTGACCCGCATGGAGAAGGTCCCCAGCGTCCACGCCGAGGCAGCCGTGCCGACCTGCCGCCGCTGGCCGAAAAGGCGACCCTGGTGGGGCCCCAGGTCATGTTGTGGCCAGAGCGCCTTGAGTTCATCCCCGAGCCCCATTCCGAAGTTGTCAGCCACGATTACGAGCCGTGCATTGATGGCATCGCCGGAATTCAGGCGGACACCGGTCACGCACCCCTTTGTAACCAGCAGCGAAGCTGGGGAGATCCCGCGCAGGCATTTGTAACTGCGGGTTCGCAGCGCCGCCGTCTCAATGGTCCGACAAAACGCGGCCTCGTCAAGGAGCAGATGGGGCAATTGCCTCACAATGGCATGACTGCGTTCGTCAGGAGACCAGAATTCCACCGTCAGATTCCGCGAGATGACAGCCTCCGGAGGTGGTTCCACTGGCTTCAACCGGGCTGCCAGACCCGGTTCAAGCAGCATGCGACCAGAAGGGGAGGGCGTATTCGGGACTCCCAGCAGCAACGTCCGGTAGCCTCGGTGCGCAAAGAGGTAAGCGGCGAGGAAAGCCTCAGAACGCTGCCCCACAACTATCACATCAGCATGCATCATCGCTCCGTCAGTCGCCGATGATCTTAATCAACAGACGCTTGCTTCTGCGCCCATCAAACTCTCCGTAGAAGATCTGCTCCCACGGACCGAAATCCAATCGTCCGTTGGTCACTGCCACAACCACTTCCCGACCCATGATCTGTCGCTTCAGATGGGCGTCGCCATTGTCCTCTCCAGTCCGATTGTGGCGGTACTGGCTGATGGGCTCGTGCGGGGCCAGCCGCTCCAACCACTGCTCATAGTCGTGGTGCAGCCCCCCCTCGTCGTCGTTGATGAAGACACTGGCGGTGATGTGCATGGCGTTGACCAGACAGAGCCCTTCAGAGATACCAGACTCCAACAATGCCTCATTGACCTGCTCAGTGATGTTCACAAACGCCCGCCGCGACGGAATGTTCAGCGTCAGAACTTTACGATGAGAGCGCATCAGAATCCTCCGACATCAAGATACTCCAGCTGTGGTGAATCAGCACGATGAATTATCTAGCACTCCTGCCCGTGGGGGTCAATGCCCGTCAGTTTTGCCTCGCCTCCCTTCACGCAACCAGCTACAATCGACGCATTACCGGCAATGCCCCGGAGGAACCGATGAGACTTGCACTTTGCAGTTGCGTTCTGCTCGCTTTGGCCTGTTCCACCACCCCACAAGACCAGATTGAACCGGGGCCAGACCTGGATACCTGGAATGACTCCAGCAATGGGGACACTGCTCGGCCGGACCTTGGAGATACCCTGAGAACCGTCGATGTAATTCCCCTGGCGGACACCAACCCGGAACTCCCGCCACCGCCACCATATTGCAGCGAAAACAACCTGGAGTGTGGTTACTGGACCGACGACGCGGCAGCAACCGCCCACTATTGCGGCGGCTGCTTGTTCCCGAACATGTGGTGCGCTCCCACCGGAAGCTGCGCCAATGCTCCGTCCTGCGGACCCGGTGGCCTCGCTGCGGCCAACGCCTTTGAATGGGACACCGCCGCCCCCGCAAGTTG
>CALGBT010000824.1 GCA_937884235.1 uncultured Pseudomonadota bacterium | reverse complement strand
CACCTGGTCCGTCAGCACGCCACAGGCGTGAACCGACACCAGTAGTGCCCCGTCCGGCACTTCGGCATCGACGATACGGGACTTGGCGAACCGCACTCGCCCCTTGAGCCGAGGCCAGTGCTTCTCCAAGGCAGCGAGGACGCGCTCCTGACTGGGAGGCCGCATGGGGTCGACACACGTAGCCGCCGGTGTGGTATCGTCCAGGAGGATCAGCATTGCCGAGAGCAAGCCGTGGCCGGCCGCCAGTTCGAGGACCGGTCCGCCTCGCATTCGCCGACGAATTCGCTTCGCTGCTTCCCACGCCTCAAACAGCTCCTTGCGAGGTAGACACTCGGCCTCACATACTGCTCGGGCGATACGGTCGAAGAGAGTATCACCGGTGAACCTGGCGGCCGTGTGCCGGTTGAGGACGCTGCGGGACGAAAGCGACAGATTATGCATCTCATGCTCTCCAATTTCCGGACATCGCCCGGCAGTCTCGCCTCTCTCGTCGCACCGGTCAAGCCGTTTCCCTCTGGACCGCGAGACACAGTCCCCGGAAGGCCGCCCAGCACGGCCATCGCCTTCTGCGTGCGCTTCCGCTACGGCGCCTCCTATGGTACGCTGAGGAGTGCTTTGGCGCTGGCTGACAAGAAGGAGTATGCCATGATTTGCAGGACCATCTTGATTCTCTCTCTCACGGTACTCGCCGGCTGCAGTTCTGACGGCACTTCCAGCGACATCGAGGCTGCGGACCAGCACATAGCAGCCGACGCAGGCACGAATGAGGTCAAGGTCACCGCTCCCGATCTACAGGTGAACATCCCAGAGACCCAAGCCGATACGGGCATCGATTTCTACGTAGATGCCGGGCCGGATCTCCAGTTCGTCCCCTGCGACCCTGGGGAGGGGTGTTTCCTCGACCCCTGCAAGGAGAACTCCGACTGCCAGGCCGGCTTCTGCGTGGACCACATGGGCGAGGACGTCTGCACGCAGCTTTGCCAGGAGGAGTGCCCGCCCGGATGGACCTGCCAGCAGATGGGGGCCGGGCCCGACCTGCTCTTCGCTTGTATCTCCAAGGTCGCCAACCTCTGCCGCCCCTGCGCTACCGGCACCGATTGCAAGGGCCTGGGGGGGGCCGAGGACTCATGCCTCAACTACGGCAGCGAGGGAAGCTTCTGTGGCGGTGCCTGCGTCGAGGATAGCGACTGTCCATGGGGCTTTTCTTGTGGCGCAACGGTCACCGTTGACGGCATCAGCACGGTGCAGTGCGTAGCCGACGCCGGTATCTGTCCATGCACATCGAAGTCGGCCCAGTTGGGGCTCTGGACACCTTGCGAAGTCACCAACGAGTTTGGCAGCTGCCCTGGGAAGCGAGTCTGCTCCGAAGCTGGCCTAGACGAATGTGATGCGGCTCACCCGACAGCAGAACTCTGCAACGGCATCGATGACGACTGTGACGGAGAGACGGACGAGCCGGTCTTCGATGACGGTGAATGGAAGGACCTGTGTGACGATGGCAACGACTGCACCAAGGACTTCTGCAGCGGGCCGGACGGCTGCAGCTACGAGACCCTGGACGGCGTTGAATGCAAAGACGGCAACCCTTGCACTGTAGCTGACCACTGTGCCGCCGGAGAGTGCGAAGGGACGGCCGTCCTCTGCGATGACAACAACGCCTGCACCGACGATTCGTGCAACGAGACGGGGGGCTGCATCTTCGTCAACAACATTGCCAAATGTGATGACGGCGACCCCTGCACAGTGGCCGACGAATGCACCGCTGGCGACTGCCAGGGCGTCTCGATTCCATGTGACTGCCAGCAGGACGGCGACTGCCTCGAGCTGGAAGACGGCGACCTGTGCAACGGCACGCTCTACTGTGACATCTCGACCTGGCCATACAAATGCCAGGTGACACCGGAGAGCGTTACTGCCTGCCCGGATCCAACCGGCGCCGACGCCATCTGCCTGGAGGCCGCCTGCGACCCCGAGGACGGAGCCTGCGTGCTCCTCCCGGACCACGAGGGCCTGGCCTGCAACGACGGCAACTCATGTACTATCGGCGACATCTGCCAACAAGGGGCGTGCGTGCCTGGGGACCAGTTGGCCTGTGCCGACAACAATGGCTGCACAGACGATAGCTGTGACCCCGAGAAAGGCTGTCTCTTTGAGGCCAATACGGCCCTCTGTGATGACGGCAACGTCTGCACTACTGAAGATGTATGCGCGGGCGGGACCTGCCAGGGATTGGGAACCCTCGATTGTGATGACGGCAACAACTGCAACGGGACCGAAGTCTGCGACGCACTGGTGGGTTGTAAGCCCGGGGTCCCCCTCTCCTGTGGCGACCCGAATGTCTGCAACGGCAGCGAAACCTGCGACCCGCTCCAGGGGTGCCTGCCAGGAGAACCGCTGGATTGCACCGACGGGAATCCGTGCACTGACGACAGTTGCCATCCGCTCCAGGGCTGCTTGCACGTCGCCAACGCAGCAGCCTGCGACGACGACAATGAGTGCACCGTGAGTGACCAGTGTGCAAACGGCAGTTGTAAACCGGGCCCCCCCCTCGAATGCAATGACGAGAACATCTGCACCACCGACGTCTGCTCCCCCGACTCTGGTTGCGTCCACCTGCTCAACAACGCCCCCTGCGATGACGCTGACATTTGCACGGTCGGAGACTACTGCCATCTCGGTGAGTGTATCCACAAAGGTGAGTTCCAGTGCGATGACGACAACCTCTGCACCGACGACACCTGCCACCCCGAGACCGGCTGTGCCTTCGCACCGAATACGGCCGCCTGCGATGACGGCAACGCTTGCACCCTCGACGACCAGTGCCTGAACGGCTGGTGCCTGAGCAAAGACATCCCCGACTGCAATGATGAGAACCCATGCACCGAAGATTCCTGCGATCCTGACGTTGGGTGCGTGCACTCTTTCACCACCGTCCCGTGCGACGACGATGACGCCTGCACCACCGGCGAGAAGTGCACCAACGGCGCCTGCCTGGGTGGAGGTGACACCAATTGTGACGATGCCAATCCGTGCACGGACGACAGTTGCGCTTCGCCAACTGGCTGCGTCCATCTGCCCAACTCGGCTCCTTGCGAGGACGGCAACGCCTGCACGGACTCGGGCCAGTGCCTCAACGCAGACTGTAAGGCCGGGCAGATTGTCGCCTGCAACGATGATAACAAGTGTACTTCCGACACCTGCAATCCGCAGACCGGTTGCCTCTACACGCCAATCGACCCTTGCTGCGGCAACGGCGCAGTGGAAGCTGGCGAGGAATGTGACGACGGCAACGAAGACGAATCCGACGGCTGCTCCAACGACTGCAAGTCCGGCGTCATCGTCACCATGAAGCTGTGGGGAGCCGGTGGCTCCAGCGGCGACAACAGCCAGACCCTCATCGGCGGCCCAGGCGGTTACACTACCGCCACCTTCAAGATCTCTTCCGGTACCCAGCTAAGGGTAATCGTCGGCGAAGGCGGAAAGCGCTACGGGCTGGCGAACACCTTTGGCGGTGGTGGTGCCGGCGGTAACAACAGTTCCTACGATGGCGGTTCCGGAGGCGGCGGCTCCCTGGTCTTCGTCGAAGATACGATGCCGGCAGTGCCCAAGAACATTCTCGCCGTCGCGGGTGGCGGC
>CALGBT010000823.1 GCA_937884235.1 uncultured Pseudomonadota bacterium | reverse complement strand
AGATAACAGATGGGCCAAACCTACAGGTACTACGCCAGCCCTCGACCCAACCGGACAGCCGCTCTTTCACAGTACTTCCCGGTACGCCCGCCTAAGGGCCATGACGCTATTCCAACTCACGTAATGGCCGTGTGCCACGGCGTTTCGTAGACCGACTAGCCCCATGATGTGGTCCATGGAAAGGCCGTGGCCACTTACGAGAGAGGCAATCTTCCCCAGAGATTCGAACGAGAGTCGATCAACCGGCCTTGCAGGGCAACCCTCAGGATAGAACCGCGCTGGTGATCGCTCTGGAATATCCTGAAATCTCCGGTACATGGAACACGCTTCGTCCGAAAACGAAGTCACGTCTCCACCATTGTTCACCTTCCCCCTCAGATGAGCCTCCAGATCGAAACATACATCAAGAATGAGCCTGGCCAATGGCGCACAGACTAGGCTAGAGCGTAGAAGCTCTCGGGCACGGGCGAATCGTCCATCAAGGAGTAGTGCTCTCGAGAGCCATGGCACTGGACCAACCGCAAAACCATCTCCGGGGCGCCAAGCCACCGCGCTTCGCACAGCCGCCTCGTCTTCGCTTCGTGATGTCTTGGACTCTACCTTGCGGAAGCACCAGTCTTCGACCCCTGGGACCTCTGCAGTTCGTTGCCGGAATTTCGCTTCCGCCCACCTGTTAAGCTCAAACTCGAGTTGGTCATCAGCCTCGTTGGTAACGTTGAACGTGCGGTCCATTTCCAGGGCGTTGGCGGGCTCCCCTGCGCTCTCCCAAGCCAGCCTAGCGTGAACGTATGCCCGCCATGCCGGTGCCCGGTCGCCGAGAAGGTCCCTTCGAGGCATGCTCGCCGGACTGCCGGACAGGAGATCTGCTATCCTCGGAATTACTGGAAGGGCCTCGGGAGTGCCAGCGACGACAACCGTCAAGCCTATCGGCGGCTCCCCTTTTGCGAGACTCTCCACGAAGTCGATTATCGGGCCGGGTTCTAGCACGCAGGATGGGGAGGGGGCAACCGCACATACCAATACGAGGGGGTATGATGCAAGGGCGGTGGCCAGTTCAGCGCGCTTCCTGGAGGGGCCCAGCCCGGGGTCGGTTCCGGTCCACCGCACAAGGTAAGATTCAAGGTCACCGATGCTCCGGATTTCGATGACCTCGGTGCTGACCGTGCTACGACTCTGGTCCGCCGCAGGCACAGCTTTCCTCAACCAGCCTACGAGCAGCGCTAGCGACTCTTCGCTCCCAACTCTAACGAAACGGCAGTCATCTCTCGCTAGCCAGGGTGCACCGCTAATCCACTCCGACAGAAGGTCTGTCCCAGCGAACGTCCATTCAGCTACGTGGCCGTTCAGTTCAATGGGGATTCGCATTCGCTTACGTCTGGGCAAGTGATATGAGTTTCCTCAGCGGGTCACTCTCATCAATGCAAATGAGCCGCTCCTGAGGGGGGGCATGCTCGGAAGCAGCCGGGAGAAGGCCAAGATGGATCAAATACTCAAGTCTCGGTCTATCCTCTGGACCAAACGGTTGACAAGGCAGGTCTTCCTCCACGACTCCCAGCTGCGTGAACCAGTCGCCCAGTCGTTCGCCGGCCTTCTTCACCATGTCGCTAGCTCTGCGTGCCATGTCGAGAAGCTCAATATCGCGCTGTTCCAAGTCAACTAGGATCTTCTGTAGAGCGC
>CALGBT010000822.1 GCA_937884235.1 uncultured Pseudomonadota bacterium | reverse complement strand
CGACGCCGACGATTGCGATCCGCTCAACGAAACCGTCGCCCACGGCCTCGACGATGCCTGCTACGACGGGCTGGACAACGACTGCTCCGGTGCGGCCGATGACGACCTGACCTGCCTGCTGGCCTCCTGCAAGGCTGTTTTGGCAGCCTATCCAGAGACCACTGACGGGAAGTACAGCATCGATCCTGACGGCGATGGCGGGGCCGGCTACTTCAGCGTCTACTGCGATATGACTACTGACGGCGGCGGCTGGACCATCGTCTACGCGTCAAATGGGGCGGATGGCAATGTTGGTCTGGTGGCCAATGCCGAGCAGGCCGGCGACCCCCTCCAGTTTGCCCACTACAACCTGAATCGGGCCAAGAAGATGGCGGTGACTGCCATCTCGACGGAGTCGCTGTTTAAGCGTGACACGGGGCCGTGGATTCGCACCACCCATGCCCTCTTCGACCAGAACCTCAACAGCAACACGCACCAGCACTTTGCGGTAACGCTAACGGCGAGTAGTGGCTCCTCCGCCACCGGCTGGATGGGTTACTCAACCATCAACATCGCTAATGGCGGAGACTACAACCTCTCCATGTCTGACGGCCCGACCTGCAACGGCAGCATGTCCCAGGGCGTCGACCACCACTCGTCCAGTTACTACCATCTAAATTGTGGCTGCCAGCGACAGTATCTCTACTGCTTCTCCAGCCAGACCGGGGAAGGGGATGCAGGCTATGACGTCAACACGGCCCTCGGTGAATGGACCGCTACCCACGAATGTAACGGCGCCGAGGGAGGGCTCCTCCACTTCTATGCAGCCATGCGCTAACCGTCAATGTAGGCCGCCAAGGCTCCAGCCAGATCGTCCCTGACCATCTCCACCAGTTCTTCGGGCTCCAGCACCGTCGCGCCTTTCCCCCACGAGAGGACCCACCGCTTGACTTCAAAGAGATGGTTGACGGTGAACCGCAACACAATCTCGTCGTCAGGCAACTCTTCGATCTCCTGGCTCGGGTGCCACTGACGTTCGCGGGCGTATGGAGCCGAGTCGGCGTCATACTTGATGGCCACTGAGAACTCATCCTTGCCAAACATGATGCCGAAATGGGACCCCGAGAACTCCTCGAAGTCAAAGTCCGTGGGTGGGGCGAAGTAGCGGTCAAGGACCTGGGCTTCGGTCATGCGAGAGACCGCAAAGGAACGAATGGACTTCATGTAGTGGCAAAAGCCGATGAGGTACCACTCGGCCCGAAAACTCACTGCGTGAAAGGGGTCGACGGTGCGCTGATAGGACTTCTTCCAACCCGGATTGCGATACTGGAACTGCAACGACCGGGTCTGGCGCAACGCCTCAAAGGCAGTCTGCCACACGTCATGGTCCATGGTCGGGGCCGCCTCGGCGAAGAATGAGAAGCGGCCGTGCAGCCACGACGGGTCTACCGAAACCTGGGCCGGCATGGACTTCTCCAGGGTATCGAAGACGGTGACCAGATTGTCGTAGATGGGGGTGTTCTCGTACTGCCGGAGCACCTTCTCCGCAATGCAGATAGCAAAGAGGTCGGACTGCTTGATGCGAATGGCTGGAAGCTTGAAGTTCTCTTCTGTGTAGTAGTAGCCATGCCGGAGCGGGTCGTACTCGACAGGAGCGTTGAGTTCGTCCCGGAGGTACTCAATGTCCCGCTGAATGGTCTTGCGACTGACCTCCCACTCTTGCGCCAGGGAGGAGCAGTTGGGGAGCCGGTCGATTTGAGTACCCAGTCTGATCTTCTGGTCGATGAAGATGAGCCGCCGGTATTGCGGTTTGTTTTTGGCCACCTTTGCCCTCCCCGGACATTTATTTTGATCTTTTTTTGGGTATGGGACGTCATCTGTCCCACCCCCCGTAATACTATTGGTGTGTAGCCACGATGGCAACTACTTTTTCGGAGGTGACAGATGGGTTGGATGAGAATCCTTGAAGGCCTTGCCAGAAACCGGGTCCCGTTCTTTCGAAGTCCGTCCCGAGAACATCCTCCGGCCAATGACGGGTGGATGGAGATTCCCGTTCACCCAGAACTTTTTGCTACTTTTTCTGAGCCATTGGACACCATTTGTCCCACCCCTTGGAATATGCTCGGGATGATGATTGGAAACCAGTTTCCCAAAGAGGAGAAGGAACATGACAACGAAAACCAGAAAGAGCGTTGTGCGGCAACCATCAACTAAGCGGCCCTTCGGGCTCCAGCGCCGGACATCCAATGACCTCGATACCGTTCTCCGGGCGCTGGAGCGAGGGGGGATCCTGGTCTCCAACGTCGACCAGGAGACGGGCGAAGTGCTCCTGGGGCTGCTCCACGGTGAGGATGCCTGGTGTCGGGTTGGCCTGCTGGTCGCCCACGACCACTTTGTTGTCCGGTTGCGCGCCTTCTCGTCGGAAGACGCCCTGGGTTATCTGCGATGGCGGTATGAAGAGCTCATCGATGACCGGGTTGACGTCGGGCCGCAGCGAGCAGACAGCTTCGGTTTGACCAGCTGCGATATGGAGCGGCGTCTCAGCGGTCTGCGTGAAACCGTGTCCTGGATCCGGCGCATGCTCGATGCCGCCCTCGACGGCGGGTTGGAATTCTCAGCCCGCTACGGCTTCGACTTCTCGCCGGATAGCCCGGACATGGCCTGGCACTTCCAGTGCGCAGCCTAGGCTAGAACGCCTGAACGAGGGCAATTAGTTGCGTTTGGCGCCTCGCGGGAAATAATGGTGCGATGGCCGAGCGGGACAAGATAGACCTCATTCAACATCAGCTTTTCAGCACATCGGCGCGTTTCACCCTCGTGCGTCCCCTCGGGCGAGGCGGCATGGGGGCCGTCTTTGAGGCGCGGGACGAGGAGCGCAACCGTGACGTGGCGCTCAAAGTGCTGGCCAACTTCGGGCCGAAACAACTCTACCTCTTCAAGCAGGAGTTCAGGTCCCTCTCCAATATCCTGCATCCCAATCTGGTGCCCCTTCACGAACTGCTCTGTGAGAAGGACCTCTGGTTTTTCACCATGGACGTGGTTTCTGGCGACACCTTTCTCGACCACATCCGAGGCGGCGCGACGGAAGAGACCGCAGGCCATACCGATGTCGATGCCACCATGGCCGACCAGACGGTCCTGCCCGATGCCCAGACTGACCCCGCCACCGGGGCACTTATCGCCCCTCGGGTTGGCCCCGCACTTAGCGAGGTCGATGCTAGCGCCGAAGCCCGCCTGCGGCAGTCGCTCATCGGTCTCACCGAGGGGGTCATGGCACTCCACGCCGCCGGCAAACTTCACCGCGACCTGAAGCCTTCCAACGTCAAAGTGGAGCCCGACGGCAGAGTTGTGATCCTTGATTTTGGGCTGGTGACCGACATTGATGTGCAGCTTAACGGTGGTCAGATAAGTATCATCAGCGGCACGATTCCATACATGTCTCCAGAGCAAGGGGCTGGGGATTCCCTTACCCACGCCAGTGATTGGTATGCCCTGGGGGTGATGCTCTACGAAGCCCTCGCCGGGCGCCTCCCATACTCCGGAACGATTTCCGAAGTTCTCAGAGTCAAGCAATCCCGAGACCCACTACCAGTTGAAGGGCTCGCCGACAGCCTGCCAGCCGATCTGTGCTCCCTCTGTAATGCCTTGCTCAGCCGGAACCCGGAGCAGCGCCCCGACGGTGAAGAGATTCTTCGCCGCCTCGGACGCTCCTCCGCCAATGCCGTGGAGAGTTCCGCAAGCTTTGCCTATCGGCCGGTTGAAAGCCTGGTTGGCCGGGAGCGGCTCCTTGACGACTTGCACGACAGCTTCTTGCTGGCCAAAGGGGGGGCTCCCACAGTGCTCCACGTCCAGGGCCGCTCCGGAATGGGCAAGAGCGCACTGCTGCAAAGTTTCCTCTCTGAACTCTCGGAGCAGCATGCCGCCATTGTCCTGTCTGGCCGCTGCTATGAGCGTGAGTCGGTACCCTACAAAGCTCTCGACCCGCTAATCGACAGCCTCACCCGGGTGCTGCTCTCCTTCCCCTCCGCCAGAGTTGCCAGCATACTCCCCCGACATGTTCGGG
>CALGBT010000821.1 GCA_937884235.1 uncultured Pseudomonadota bacterium | reverse complement strand
GACCAACGATGACCCGCATGCTGGACTGTGCCGGTTTCCTACACGTAGGGGCGGCCGGAAGGCCGCCCGCCCCGCGCTGCCGTTGACGGGTCTTGGTCGTCTCTGGTCAACGTTCGTGTGCCCGTCGCCAATTTCGCGGGTTGGCCGCAATGTAGGACCGAGCGCTGTCGAGTCTTTGCCACCGTCGTAGCGCTACGTCGTAATAGCCCCGCTGCCAGGCGAACGTGCTGTCTACGGTCTCGCGGATTGACTTCGTACAGGCCGCCTTGAATTGGGAGATCACTGTGCCAAGGGTGTGATGCGGGGCCAGCATAGTTGGCACCGTTGTCTCCTGCGGCGACGGATTCGTCGAATCGATCCATATGATTGCCTGGAAATGATCGGGCATGACGACTCGCCGGTCCAGCTTGACGCTGGGTCGCAGGACTTCCGTTCTATTCCATTCGTCAATGATGACTTGCCCGGCGGGCAGGAGCTTTACGGTCGACCCCTCGACCACGGACAGACACTGGACTCTGCGCAATGTGCAGATGGTCACGAAGTAGGCGCCGACACCTGAATAGTCCCACCCAGGCATGCGCAGCGAATTCCGCCTCTCTGGCAACACCAGCGATGACATTGTCACCTCCCTATGATTCCCTACCCTCTATATCGGACCGACAATGGCAATCGACCCGATTTTTCTGCAATACAATTCCATTCATTGCGGTGATGGGGGGGGGCGCCGCATGAACCACCGGCCCATGGGACCATGGGTTACGTGTTGGTGCGTGACGACGAATGATGGGTGGTGCGTTGCGGGCGGCCTTCTAGCCGCCCCTACATGAACCACCGGCCCATGGGACCATGGGTTACGTGTTGGTTCGTGACGACGAATGATGGATGGTGGGTTGCCGATGACGGGTCGTGCCATGCCGCCGATGACGTTGGTATCCCGTCGCAAAACGTTGTAATATCATCGACGGTTCTCGGCCTGGAGGGAGATGTGATGCGGAATGTGTTGAGCGTTATTGTTGGCGCTTTCGTGGCGATGCTGTTGGTGTGCTGTGGCCCGGAAGGAGGCGCGGTATTTGACGACCTGCTGCCCGATGTGGCGGTGGATGTTGGGTTGCCCGAAGTTGTTGGGGACGTGACCATTCTGCCAGAAGAGCTCATCGTGGACCCGGAAATCGGTGCTCTCTTCGATACTGAGGGCACCTTTGTCGATACCGGTTGGGAGCCGATTCCGGGAGAAGCTGGCTATCCCTGCAAGGACGACGGGGACTGCAATTCCGGGTTCTGCATTCTGACCAATGACGGGCTTCAGTGTACCCAGTTCTGCCAGGACGAGTGTCCCTTTGACTGGAAATGCGTGGTGCATACGCCCAGCCTCCCCGATCAGGTTCTCATCTGCATCCCGCAGTTCGTTGATTTGTGTCGCCCCTGCACTGCCAATACTGACTGCTGGACCAACGGGGTCGATGGTGGTCAGGCCTGTGTGAGCTATGGGGGGGCCGGTTATTTCTGCGGGGAAGAGTGTGCCGAGGATGATGATTGCCCATCTGGGTACGACTGTGTCTTATCGGAAGACGTAAGCGGTAGCCAGGCCACTCAATGCATTCGCCAGGACGGTATCTGCGAGTGCAACCAGCGCTTCGTCGATGCCCAGGCCGAGACCCTCTGCTACGCTGAGAACGACTTCGGATTGTGCCCCGGCGAGCGCGCGTGCAAGGCCAGTGGCTTGACCGATTGCACCGCCCTCGAGCCCCAGGCTGAGCTTTGCAACGGACTCGACGACGACTGCGACGATGCCATTGACGAGGAGACCGGAGGCGGTATCTGCTTCATCGAGAATCAGTACGGCAAATGCCCCGGCAGCGAGAGCTGCTTAGACGGAGAGCTGGATTGTGATGGGGCAGCACCGCAGCCGGAGATCTGCGACGGCCTCGACAACAACTGCAACGGACAGATTGATGAGGGCTTCCCTGACACCAACGGCGACGGCATCAAGGACTGCCTGGTGGCCGATAAAGACGGAGATGGCGTTCTTGATGTTGTGGACAACTGTCCCAACCTCGCCAATGTCGGGCAGCAGGACTATGACCTCGACGGCACTGGCGATGTCTGTGACCTTGATGATGACAACGATCTGGTAGCCGATGCCGAAGACTGCGCCCCGTTCAATCCCGATGTCTCGCCCAAGGAAGAAGAAGTCTGCAATGGCATCGATGATGACTGTGACCTCGTCGTCGACGAAGGCTTTGCCGATGCCGATTACGACAAGCTGGCCGATTGCATCGACCCCGACGACGACAACGATGGCAAGGTGGACGAGATCGATTGCGCCCCCTTTGACGCTACGATTCATCCCGGGGCCCCGGAAGTGTGTGACGGCCTCGACAACGATTGCGACGAGAACGTTGACGAAGGGTTCCCTGACCAGGACGGCGACGAGATCGCAGACTGTGCCGACGAAGATGTGGATGGGGACGGAGTGGACAACGCTGTCGACAACTGTCCGATGCTGGCCAACGATGATCAGGCCGACCAGGACGGCGACGACCTCGGCGATGCCTGCGACAAGGACCTCGACGGCGATGCCATTCCCAACGGGCTCGACAATTGCCCAGCTACCAGTAACACCACACAGCTCGATACCGACAAAGATGGTAGTGGCGATGCCTGCGATGACGACATGGACGGGGACGGCGTGCCCAACGATGCAGACAATTGCCCGATGGTGCCCAACGACGACCAGGCTGACGATAACGGTGACGAGACCGGCAACGCCTGCGAGGCCGATAAGGATGGTGACGGGGTGCCCAACGAACTGGACTGTGCGCCCCTCAATCCGGCCGCCTATCCGGGTGCGGAAGAAGTTTGTGACGAAATCGACAATGACTGTGACTACGTGGTGGACGAGGGTTTTGCCGACAGCGATGCCGACGGCCTCAAAGATTGCGTAGACCTGGACGACGACAACGATGGCGACCAGGACGAGACCGATTGTGCGCCCTTCAACGGTTCCATTCATCACGATGCGGTGGAAGTATGCGACAGCAAGGATAACGACTGCGACGATGAGGTTGACGAGGAGCTAGGGACCTTCCCCTGCGGCCTCG
>CALGBT010000820.1 GCA_937884235.1 uncultured Pseudomonadota bacterium | reverse complement strand
CCGTGGCAAGGCTGTAGAAGCCCGCACCGGGATAGTCGGCGATGATGAAGCGCTGCTGGAAGAATGACTGCCCCACAAGCCCGCCAATGTCGATGCCCAGATACTGCTCGTCGGGCTCCATCTCACGGCCCTTGACGAGGAGGTCCACCAGCGTGTCATTGCCAAACGTGGCGTCCACTTCGTGGTAGAGGAAGTCGCCCATGAGATCGTCGTCCACAAAGCAGATCTGCGAGAGCGTATCAATGATGTAAGGGAGGACGATACCATCATCGTAGGACCCCGGAATGAGCGGCAGGCCATCCACTACCTGCATGGCGACGGGGTCGGGCCAGGGCATCGCCGTGGTGTCTGGAGTGTCTGATAGGACGTCGTCCGGCGGTGCGGACGTCTCCGCATCATGGAGAATCTCCGCCACCAGGTCAGCGTTGGTCGCCAATTCGGAAGCTATGTCGGTGATGTCTGGCGAAGGTGCCACGTCGACGGAATCGGATCCACCGCAGGCGGCGAGCAGCGAAACGGAAAGGACGACGGTCAGGAATCTCATCGTGCTCCTCTCAAACCGCCACCTTCCGCTGCCGCCAGAACCAATACCCCAGCGCTCCTAGATAGAGCACCGCAGCCGCCAGATAGAGCGAATGATATCCTGTGGCCATACTCAGGTACTCAAGCGTCCCACCCAGCATTGCCCCCACCATGTTGGCAGCCAACCCCAGGTCCGCAGAACCCTCCTCTTCACGGAAGAAGCGGGCAAACAAGATGTTGGCAAAGAAGACCGGCGAGAGCATCAGTGCCCCGGCGGCGACGTAGCGCACCGCCCCAGGCCAGGCCAGTACTGTCGACAGGGGTACCAGGAAGGCTAGTGCGAGGGACATCAGCAATAGAACACCCCACACCCAGACTCGTTGGAACTTGAATTTCATGCAGAGGAGATTGGCCAGCAGCACTGAGGCCAGCAGGAAGAAGATCACATAGGCGGTGGTCGTCCAGGTGGCCCCCAGGAAGAGCGAGGCCCGGACGATGCTCGCCGTCTCCAGCAGCATAAACGCGGCCCCCGTCAGGAAGAGGTGCCAATGCCCCCCCAGGAAACCCCACCAGTGGCGCGGCATGCCGGGCCCCGATGTCTCACCCTTCGGCCAGATGAGCGCCACGCCCAGCAGGGTCAGCAGCAGTACCGCCCCTAGAATCGTGAGGTAGTAGAGGGGGATGCCCGGTGTCTTCAAGTAAAAGAAGGGCCAGTTGTCTGACGGCAGGATGTCGTCACGGTCAGCGTCAGTGAGGGT
The DNA here is from genome assembly GCA_937884235.1 of uncultured Pseudomonadota bacterium. Lineage (GTDB taxonomy): Bacteria > Myxococcota_A > UBA9042 > CAIXZC01 > CAIXZC01 > CALGBT01. Next base: position 2,259 of record CALGBT010000820.1, on the reverse strand, counting down.
CAGCCGGCGCAAGCCGAACCGTTTACCGAAATCCTCAGGGACGTGCTTGGCCCCAGGCCCGGCAAAGAGGACCGTTGCCATGCTCTCCTGGGGCGGCATCAGCACCACCGGATGCTCCCCGAATACCGATTCCAGCATCGCCGCCAGGCGGCGCACGAGCCATTCATGCCGATAGTAGTTGTAGAGCACGAAGATGCCGTCATCCTTGAGCAATTTCCGAGCATCGGCGAAGGACTCAAGAGTGAAAAGGAAACTCTCCAGACGCACCGAGGCCGACGGGCTTACCAACCCCAGCGAGTCGGGCAGGCCGAAGAGGACCGCGTCGTACTTCTTCTCGCAGTTCTTCATGAAGACGCGGCCATCCTGAATGGTCAGGTTCACCCGGGGGTCCTGATACGGCTTCACCGGATTCAACTCCCGGCCAATGGCCGCAATGACCGGGTCGATTTCCACCACGTCGATGGATTTGACCCCGTACCCCAGAGCGAAGGAGGTATCTGTTCCGACGCCCCCACCAATGAGCAGAACCTCCGGCGCGGCCTCCTGGTAGCGCAGCAGCACCTGATAGGGGAACTCGTAGAACTCCTCTCGTTCCTTGGGATGCGAGATAAACTGGTGCGTGATGTTGTTCACCGATAGACGGTAGAGCGGCGGCTCGGTCTCGGTGGCTTCCCGCTCGGTGTTCACCTCAATGCGATAGTAGGGCGACCAGATGGCATCGACGTCCACTGCGGCACAAAACGCCGCGGGCAGCATGGCCACCACCAGCAGTCCGATCTTCCAGCGGGAGCGGGCGACCAGAACGTAGAGCGCCGCGGCCACTGCGAACCAGACCGCCGCACCCAGGGAAAGGAGAGAGCAGAAGTAGAACAACAGGATCCCGGCGAGGCTTCCCAGGATGTTGAGGGAGTAAGCTCTAAGCGGTTTCCCGAAACTGAGCAGTCGGGCCATCTCCTGCGCCGGCCCGACGTGGGTCATGGCCAGCAGCACGAAGACGCCCGGCAGCACCACCCACATGGGCAACTGCGTCAGCGTGCGAGAAGAGGTGAAGTAGACCTCGCCAGGGGCGTCGATGACCATTTGTGCGTTGAAGAGCAGCACAAACGCACTGAGGACGACCAGCGCGATGGGGAAGGACGTGACCAGATTCAGCCGCTGGTTGCGCGCCGCGAACATCCCCACACTGATGCCCAGAAAGCAGCCCATCAAGGCGAGGTTGGCAAAGTAGCCGAGATAGAGCACATGCGCTGACACCCAGCGCAGCGCGGCCAGCTCCAGAAAGAGCACCAGGAAGCTGGCAACAAAGAGACGCACCGCCGGTGACAACTCGACGAGGTAGGGATTGGCGTGGGTGGCAGAAGGCTCAGTCATTAGCAACTCCCGTGGACCGCGTACGGGGGCAGCTTAGCACCCCATCAAATCACCGGCAAGCTCACTTCGTGGCCGGTTTGGGTGTGACAATCGTCTTTAACCAGATCTTCCAACCCAGGTCCATCTTGAAAATGATGGGGGCGGCAATGTTGTCGTGGAACCACAAGGTCTGCTCCCCGCCGTGGGTAATGTGGTGGATGGGGAACTCCACCTCTTTGCCGTCCACCGTTGCTTTGTAGGTGGTCTCCGGCTCGTCCGGCGGCAGGAAGATCTCGTAGCCGGAACCCGTGTCGATGCGGTGGGATATTTCCTTGGCCCGGTACTCCTTGACAAAGGTCTGGGCGATCCAGACGGTGGTCTTGTCCTCCAGGACCATGGGCCCGCCGCCAAACATGTTGTTCATGCGATCCGCGTCTACCAACGCTTGGGCCTTGATGGTCACATCACCCTTCTTGTTGGCCGGGGCGGTCATCTCGTAGTCAAACTTCAAATCCGGGCCCAGCGCCTTGACGGTGACAATGAAATCGTATTGCTGGCCGCTGAAATCGACGCCCCATGTCATTACAGTGCCTACCTTGAGCCAGTCAGGCATCTCGTCCTTGGCTTGCGCCCCGGGGGCAGCAAGCAGCATCGCAACGGCAAACAGGGCAGCGGTCAAATGGCGATTCAACATGGGTATCCTCCGGGTAGTTATCAGGCTGTCTCAACCATGTGGACCATGCTAGATCTCCACGCTGAGATTTTCCAGCAACAAATGGCGCGACCTTTTCAAGACCTGCCCGGTTGTCAGTTTGTAGGGAACTCGGATTGCTGGGCCCTTGCGTCGCGCAGGAAAAAGACGCAAATTGAAGGCACATTGGAGGAGAACCATGATTAGAAGCAGATTGC
>CALGBT010000819.1 GCA_937884235.1 uncultured Pseudomonadota bacterium | reverse complement strand
GGTGCGGGCAATTGTGTGGCTGGTGGCGTTGTGGATTGCGCCCCCTATCAGTGCCGCGCAAACGGCCTTGACTGCCGCAATTCCTGCACGCTGCAGGAACATTGCGTGGATGACTACTACTGCCTCGGAAATGACTGCGTGCCGCAGAAGGACAATGGCGAGACCTGTCTTGAGGGGAAAGAATGTCTCTCAAACCAATGCGTTGACGGCTACTGCTGCAATACTTCCTGTGGTACAACCTGCAAGTCTTGTGCGGTGGCGGGGTTGGAGGGAACCTGCAGTGCTTTTGCCCCCAACACCGACCCCGACAGCGAGTGCGGCATCTGCTATGTCTGCAACGGCGTCAATTCCTGCATGCTGGTGGCCGGCGGCGCTGACCCCCTCGACGATTGCCCGGTGATGCCTGAGGCCACCTGTCTCAGTGACGGTAAGTGCGATGGTGCCGGGGCGTGCCGGGCTTGGAGCCTCGGGACCGTCTGCACCGCGACCTACTGCGACAACGGCATCAAGCATCTCGCTGACGAATGTGATGGCAGCGGCAATTGTGCGGACAGTGGGGTTGAAGCCTGTGCTCCCTATCTCTGCGGTGATGCTTTGGAATGTGCCACTGCCTGTGCCGATGATGATGATTGCATCTGGTCCCATTACTGCGAGGCCGCCGTTTGCCTGCCCAAGAAGGCGTTGGGCGAGTCATGCGCGGATGGCGACGAGTGTCTCTCCAGCATCTGTGTCGATGGCCTTTGCTGCAATGCCGCCTGCGACGGGGAATGCCAGGCCTGCGACCGGGCCGGTCTGGAGGGCATCTGTGCCTTCCAGGCGCACAACACCGATCCCGATGCCGAGTGCGGGCTATGCGAAGCCTGCAATGGGGCCGGATTCTGCAACGACCAGACCGAAGGCCTTGACATCAAGGACGAATGTGCTCCGGAAGACGCGAGCACTTGCGGCAAGGACGGTTACTGCAACGGCATCGGGGCCTGCCGGCAGTGGCCCGGTGGCACCGTTTGCGAGGCTCAAACCTGCTCCGGTTCGGTCCTCGATGCCGTTTCCCGCTGTGACGGTGGGGGCAACTGCCTCGGTGCGCTGGCCAGCTGTGAAGTGCTGATGTGGGCCGACGGCGATGGCTCCTCGCTGGTTTGCAGCGAGTCCTCCCCGTGCACTGGAATGGTCAACTTCCAACAGGCTGCAAATACCTGCCAGTCCAGGGGGGGGCGCCTCTGTACCTGGGATGAGTTGATGGCCAGTGAAACGGTAGGGAGCGGTTGTGGCTACGAAGATAAGCGGGTCTGGACCATCACCGAATGTGCCGAGGGAAGCTTCCTTACCGGCCCCGGTGACCCCGGTCAGCTCGTGGCGGTGCCGCAACAGTGCACTGCTGCCAGTAGTGTTATCGCCAACGTCCGTTGTTGCTCTGACAGCGCTAGTTGCTGCCCCTATGTCTGTGGCGGCGACAGTTGTGTTGGGACCTGCAGTACCAACGCCGACTGCTGTGCCGGGAACTTCTGTCAGGGAAGTGAGTGCATCAGCAAGAAGGCGCAAGGTGATACTTGCGGTGCCGGTAGCGAATGCCTCTCTGGATTCTGTGTCGATGGATACTGTTGCGTTTCCGCTTGTACCGGGGATTGCCGATCCTGCGCAGTTGCCGGCAGCGAAGGTCTCTGCACCTCCCACGCGTCCGACACCGACCCAGAGGTTGACTGTGGCACGTGCGCCGTCTGTGACGGCAGTGGCTCCTGCGAAGATGTGGGTGATGGACTGGACCCCAAGGGTGACTGTCAGCAGTCGGCAACCGCAAGCTGTGGCCATGACGGAAAGTGCGATGGCAACGGCTTGTGCCGCTTCTGGGATGCGTCCACTGTGTGTGGTGAACAGATCTGCCTAGATTCGGAGCTGGCGACGGCCGACTTGTGTAACGGCAGCGGCAGCTGTGTGGACTCCGGCAGCAGTTCATGCTGTCCTTACCTGTGCAATGGCGTCGGCAGCGCCTGCCGCACCGGCTGCGCGGCTCAATCCGATTGCTGTAGCGATTACTGGTGTTCCTCCGGTTCGTGTGTCGCCAAGAAGGCGCAGGGGGAGACCTGCGACTTCAGCTATGAGTGCGACTCTGGAAGTTGCGCCGATGGATACTGTTGCGACTCGGATTGCACGGAATCCTGCGCCTCCTGCGCGCTGGCCGGTAGCGAAGGTAGCTGCTCGCCCCGCGCCACTGGCACTGACCCCGAAAACGATTGCCCCGGATGCTACGCGTGCAGCGGCGTGCTGGGAAGTTGCGCACTGGTGGCGGACGGTGAGGACCCGGTCAACGACTGCCCGGCTTCCTCGGTGGCCACCTGCAGCCTTGACGGCCAATGTGATGGCGCTGGCAGCTGCAAATACTGGGAATCCGGCACCGAGTGTTCAACTCAGTACTGTGTGGCCTGGTTCGAGTTTGCTCCTGACCTCTGCGATGGCGCTGGCTCCTGCGCGGATAGCGGCATGTCAAGCTGCGAGCCCTACGTCTGTGATGACCTCGGGTCAGCCTGTCGCACTGGTTGTTCCGCTGATGCCAACTGCTTCACCGGCTATTACTGTGCTGCGGGCAGTTGCGTGCCCAAGAAGGCCCAGGGCCAGGCTTGCTCCACGAGCAATCAGTGTTCCTCGGCTTTCTGCGCTGATGGTGTTTGCTGCGATTCGCCATGCTCCGGAGCCTGCCGCTCCTGCGATTCGGCCGGCAACGTGGGGACTTGTACCAATGCTGCCAACAATACCGACCCGGAAGGGGAGTGCCCGCTCTGCTACGCTTGTAGCGGGGGTGGATTCTGCAAGACGGCCACCAGTGGTACGGACCCGAAGAACCAATGCACTGCCTCCCCCACCTCTACCTGTGGGCACGATGGCTTCTGCTCTGGACTGGGGGCCTGCGCTTTCTGGGGCGTAGCTGAGGAGTGCCTGTCCGAATCCTGTACTGGGACCACCCACGACCTGGCCAACAACTGCAATGGCAGCGGTATTTGCCTGGACGGGGGCAATGAGTCCTGTGCACCTTACCTTTGTGGGGCCAGCAGCTGTTTGACTACCTGTGGCGACAGCGACGATTGTGTTGCCACTCATTACTGCTCTGGAACGGAGTGTGTTCCAAAGAAGAGCAATGGCCAGAGTTGCGGAGTTGCCGGCGAGTGTTCCAGCGGAAATTGCGTCGACGGATACTGCTGTAACTCCGCCTGCGGCGGCTCTTGCCGCGCTTGCAACATCGCCGGGTCCAAGGGCACCTGCACCTTCCAGACTGCGGCCCTCGATCCCGACGACGAGTGCGGCTTCTGTGAGGCCTGCAACGGCTCGGGTGCATGCGCATCTGCCGCGGATGGTACCGATGTGCACGGCGACTGCGGGGCGACCCTGCCGTCCACCTGCGGTGGCAATGGCTACTGCAATGGCGACGGTGCTTGCCGCCTGTGGCCGGGAGGCACTGTCTGCTCGGAGCAGAGCTGCGCTGACAGCGCCCTGGCCGCGGCTCGCTACTGTGATGGAGATGGCAATTGCGTCGCCCCCACCGCCGACT
>CALGBT010000818.1 GCA_937884235.1 uncultured Pseudomonadota bacterium | reverse complement strand
GCACCGATGAATTTCGAGAGGCTGGAGACGACCACGATGTTCTCGGCCTCACGGTGATAGGAAGGCGTCTGCGAGTAGCCTCGATAGACCTCGTTGATGAGCAGGTAGGCGCCAACTTGCCCGGCCATCTCGGCCAGTTCAAGGACTTCGGTGCGCGGAGCGAGGATGCCGCTGGGATTGTGCGGCTCGGTAATCATGACTACCGACACGTTGGGGTGAAGTCGTTCATGCAGCTCGTTGACGGGAAGGCGCCACCCATCCTGTGGTCGTCGCTGGAAATGTTGCACCGGATTGAGTCGCTCAGCCTGCCGCCACATGGGTTCGTAGAGGGGAGATTCCGCCAGCACGGTGGAGCCGTTACGGCCCAGTGCGAGCAACGCCAGCAGGGTTCCACCCGTGGCTCCCGGGGTGAATAGCAACTCTTCTGCCGGCTGGCCGAGCCAGCTTCCCAGCGCGGCTTCAAAGGCAGAGGCGCTCTCCCAGGGGTTGCCCGCCAGCCCTGCGGCAAACTCACCGTCCAGGGATTCCACCCCGCTGGCGTGGAGATTGATGGCATTGTCCCCCGCTCTCATGCGGGGAATGTACCAGTCAAGGTAGTCGTTGCGGATGAAAGTCATCGGTCTAGTCGCAAGGGCTCTCCCCTTCATCGGCGGCGGCGCAGTATCCCCAGAGGCCGGTACCGTTGAGCGAGCCGAGGCCTTCGAGAGCCTTCAATTCATCGCTCCGGGTGGGGTGGGGGAAGCCGCTATTGGCTCGCGCATAGCCTCCGGACACCTGTTTGCCGTTGATCCACGTGCCATCTGCCAGGTAGATGTCTGCGAGGTAACGTCCGTAGACGCCCTTTGCCAGTCCGCCCCCCTCAGGATTGACGAGGCAGATTTCGAGGCCCTGGGGGAGCAGGAACTGTAGCATCGCTTTGGATTGGTCCCCGTAGCAGCAGGTATCGTTGTAGGTGGACTGGTCGGCCAGGGACATCTCCTCCCAGACGGCTGGACAATCGGCCGGGTTGGTGCCGTTGGTCTCAGGCGCTTCGATGCCCAGCAAGCGTATCTTCTCGGCCAGTGTGTCAACCTTGATGGTATCACCATCAGTGACCTGCACGACCATTGCAAGAGTGCCGCCGGGGCACTCGGATGTGCCTTCTTCGCCGCACGCGAAACAGGAGGCGACGGCCAGGGAAAGGAGCGCATATGGAACCAGGTTCTTCATGGCAGTCCTCATTAATTGCACACGGAGTTGGGCGCCGAGGGAGTTCCCTTCTCGCCGCAGTTCATGACCTGGCAGGAGTTCTGCCAGTTGGCGGGTGA
>CALGBT010000817.1 GCA_937884235.1 uncultured Pseudomonadota bacterium | reverse complement strand
CCTCATTGGACTCCACGTTCAGGACGTCGCCTTGAGTGAGGGTTACGGTGTGACTCTGCCCCTTCGTTACCGCCGGAATGCCGCCGCCGGCCAGGGTGCTGCAGGTGGGGGTGAAGGTCACCTCGGTGGGTACCGTCGAGACTGCGACCACCGTGAAATACCCGCGAAAGGTGCTCTCGTACTGCTTGAAGGTCATGACGTAATACTCGTTGCCCAGGCTTGGTGCTGGCAGCAGCACCGAGGCATCGTTGGAGAAAACCTCCACCGTGTTGGAGAGCGGGTTGAACTGATAGACGACGATGGGACGTGAGGCCGAGATCTTGAAGGAGTTCTGGCCCAGACTGGTGCCATCAAGACTCCATGTTGCCGGCAACTCGAATTTGTGCAGGGACATGGGGGGTACTGCGGCGGCGATGGTCAAGCCATCGGGCTGGGTCAAAGTGACGTCGGCGGTGGCATCCTTGTCGGTGTTGGAGACGACGACTGCATACTGGGCGTGCTGCGCGTCGTAGGAGCCCTCTTCGGCATTGTCGAGGTCGACGGCATAGAACTCACAGCCGGCGTTGGTGTTCTGCTTGATATCGCCGGCGCAGGGGCTCAGGCAGGCCCCCATGTAGCAGGTCAGGCCGTTACCGCAATCCTGCGCCATCTCCCAGGCAGTGCCCTCGATGTTGCAGCGCATGGCCACGTTGCCCTCACACATCTTGTCGCCGGGGTAGCAGTACATGCACTGGCCGCCCAAACATTGCAGCGGGGCCGTGCAGGCCTCCTTGACGTCGTAAGACTTGCCGTCGGAATGGCACTTGATGACGGCGTTGTCTTTGCAGGATGTCTCATTGGGTTTGCACTCAAGGCAGTTGCCCTTGTGGCAGATCTTGTCGCCGCAGGCGATGACTTCGTAGTTGGGGTCCATGCCGTCGGCGGAGCAGATGTGGACGCTGTTGCCAACACAGGAAGCAGCGTTGGGGAAGCAGGGCTTGTCCGAGCACGTGCCTTCCAGGCAGAACTGATATTCTGAAGGACACTGGTCCTTCATTACGCACTCGACGCAGATGCTCTTGGCCGGGTTGCAGTAAGGCTTATCGGTGCCCGTGCAGTGGTCATTCTTCTTGCATTCTACACAGGTGTTGGTGAACTGGTCGCAGATCGGTGTCTCAATGGGGCAATCCTCGGAAACCGAGCACTCCGGCCCCACCGTCCGGCCGCCTGTATCGTTGGGCACGGTCTTGCCGTCGGGCAGGATCGTGTAGCCATCTTCGGTCAAAGTCACCCCGCCATCTCCGCCGTCGCTCTTACTGGAACAACCGGCTCCGTTCGCCACCAGCAGCAAGGCTGCCGATGCCATCAATACTCGCCTCATGAATCCACTCATTCTCGCGTCCTCCCATAGGAAATACCGGTGTGATTCTACATAGTAGGGTTGAAAGGGCAAGGATGGTGTGCAGGCGGCAAACTTTGTCAATACAGTGCTCACCGGACTAGGCACAGTCCTCTTCCGGATCGCAGTTCGGGTATTTCGGACCGCATCCAGCCACCATACTACTCCCAACAAGCACCCCCAAAGTGGCCAATAACCTTGCCGTCGCATTCATCGTCCGCCTCCACGTAACCGTCAAAGATGCGATGCGGAAGGGCTACCATCCCAACCTCTCTGGTCAACCGGATCCTCGCTCGGCGTTTCGACGTTGTCTTTACCGACCAACGTCTATAAGATGACCACCATGAGTTTGCTCTTCGGAATCGCTTCAGCGATGGGTTTGATCAAGGTGAGGTGTCCTCACTGCGGCCACCGGCAAGTGCGGGGCAGAATCGACCGCGAGGCCCGATTCCTCTGCCGCAGTTGCCACAAAGCGTTTTCTCAGGCGCAGGGCGAGAAGAGCGTGGACAAGCGGCCTCCGGACGGGGAGACCTCCGGTTAGCGGCGGCCGGGGCTGGACGCATTGCTCCCTGGCAGCGCCTCTGAAGGGGCGGAGGGTTTTGCATGACATCCCCAACGTTCGTTTCC
>CALGBT010000816.1 GCA_937884235.1 uncultured Pseudomonadota bacterium | reverse complement strand
GTGCCGATGGCGACTGTTGCGTCGCTCCCGCCGACTGCCCGGCCGGTTACACTGAAGCAGTGACGTGCAACGAGGTTTCCAGCTGCCAGGGGTTCCGCATTGACGCGGCCTGCACAGACTTCAGCTGCGCGTCGAGCCTGGTGGAGGACGACTCCGCCTGCCTCGACGGTCTCGAAGCAGACCCCTGTGGACCCTATCTGGCAACCCACTGTACGGGCGAACTGGACCAGCCAACTCCAGCCTGTCAGGAGTCATGCGCCGGGGACGGGGAGTGCGATGACGGCTTCCACTGCGACGACGAGGCCTGCGTGTCAGACCTCGTGTTGGGGTCGGATTGCGATGAGGACTCAGATTGCGCAAACGAACTCTGCCACAGCGGCAGATGCTGTCAGGAAGCGTGTACCACCGAGGGTTGCTTCACCGGCCAGTGCGGGGAAGATGGTGCGTGCACCAGCCATACTTCCGGCCACCAGCATTGTGCGGCCTGCGAGGCTTGTGACGAATCCGGTCAATGTGCTGCGCAAACTGCAACCGCCGCCGCGGCAACGGCGCTGGGGTGCAGTGCCGGAGACGAAGGTTGCCGCCGCTGCGACAATGGCTCGTGCACCTACTTCACGTCGGCGCAACAGTCCTGCTCCAGCAACCATTCGTGCAACGCACAAGGGTCATGCGAGGTGAACGCCCCGGTCTATCAGGACATCTGTTTCGGTGGCTACCCGCAAAACAAGAACGTCTCAACCTACTGTCCAGCAGGATACTCCCACTACTACCACGTCTGCGGCGCTTCCAGCATCAGCAACTACTCCTGGGGGCCATACTACGACGACAAGTACCTCACCCAGAGCGGCCATTGCTCGTGCTGCTGCGACTGCAACTCGGTGTGCGTGAGGTGTAAGAAGAACTGAGGCAACTCCCATCAGTCCCGCTCTGGTGACTCGGGAAACTCGCCGGTTATATTGTACACCGCGACCAGCGGCGCCAGCACATGCGGGAAATCACTCTGCAGCAGGTCAACACGGGATCGTCGTCAGCGCCCCCTGCAGGAGCAGCACATTGTCCACGGCAGGCATCACCAGCAGCTCGGAATCGAGCTGAACCATTGATTCGATGGTGGCGAGGCCGTCGCGAATCATCGCCGCCTGATAGTAGTCCCCACCTGCAATCAGCTCCTGAGCCAGACTGCCAGTGGTGGTGCGGTCAACGGTATCGTCATGCATCAGGACAAGGACGTCATCGGCGGTGTGCCGAACGTCTACCTCAGCCAGAGCAATGCCCGCTTCCGCCGCGGCGCGAATTGCTGCCAAGGAGTTCTCCGGCCAGGTGATATGCATGCCACGATGAGCGGCCACCATGACCCTCTCGCACTGCACATCCACGAGACACTCGTAAACGGTGAACTCCTGTGGCGACGCGGCATCCTCATGGCGCGCATCCACACCAACTGGAACGTCGCCGGCGACGCTATCCGCCCAGACTCCGTCCGCGGCAGAAAAGTCTCCGGGGACATCAAGCAGCTCAGCGTCTGACGGCAGGATATCCGCACCATCGCTCTTGTCATCCGCACTACCGGTGCAGGCCCACAGGCAAAGCGCTGTCACCGCTACGAGACTGACCAACTGCGCCGCCTTTCCGTCCATGTCGTGCCTCCGCAACCCATTTTACAGCAAATCCAGCGCCGCGTTGGCACCTTTGATGGCCGTCCAATAATCATCGGGAGTTCCGTGCAGTTTTGGGGGGCCACAGGGTCCCAAGTGTATGGGAAGTCGCTAAACTGGAAGAGCCAGTAGCCGTCTGAGCCGGCTCCAGCGTTGGTCAATCCCTTCTCCAGATCTGCAGGGTCGAAAAGCACCCCCAGTAAGCCGCCCAGGATACGCACGTTGACACCGTCGCCGTTGAGCAAGGCACGGGCCTGATTGGTGGCGATATCGTAGGAGAGGAGAGTGGTCGGCCGTTCGGGCGTTCCGAGACCGCGCATCCAGCCGTAATAGAACCAGGCGGTGGAAACCATGACGCCGTACGAAACAAGCTCCAGGTCCGGGTTGATGGCCCAGGTTGCCTCTCTCAGTTCGGCGGCCCGTGTGACCACCAGAGCCTCGAATCCGTTGTACACCGCGCCAGCAACTCCCTTATCCACGAGCCAGGCCAGCCTCTCAGCGGGCTGAAGACCCTCAGCCTCGCTGCCCAGAACACCGGACAACTCGCTCACCAAACCCACCGCCTTGCCCCAGGTATCGTCGTCAAAAGCAAACCCCTGCGCATACCAGAGGGTACCCGCACCGTACAGTTCCAGGTCCATCTCAATACCCTTGATGCCCGGGTAGTCGAGGGCTGCCTTGGCCGCCCCGAGGTAGAGTGGTTCCAAGGCTTCCAGCCAATAATCATCGTTGAGGGGCGGGGGTGCTTCAAGTTCTTGCCCATAGGCCCCCACAGCCCGTCCGTATCGCTCCTGGTCCTGCCAGTATGGCCCCAGGATGAAGTTCACCCCAAGAAAGAGATTGGCCCCGGTAGCGGCGGCAGCTTGCGCCACCTCGGCGAAAGGCGGCGGGTCGTCTGAACCGACCAGATGGTAGTCAATTAGCCAGGAGGAATCGACACCGACAATAAAGGAGTCGATGCCGTGCGCGATGGCGTGTTCGAACCACTCCTTCATCACGTCGTAGGGCTTCGCCCCACCCCATCCCAGACGAGCTCGACCTTCACGATACCAGTCCGGCACGACTACAGCTGACTCCGCCGCGGGCTGCGGCGGGAGTGACGTCAGCGGCGGGGCTCCAGGCGGAGGG
>CALGBT010000815.1 GCA_937884235.1 uncultured Pseudomonadota bacterium | reverse complement strand
GGGTAGTTTCTGCGGGGCGAAGTGTGCCGTTGACGAGGACTGCCCATGGGGTTTCTCCTGTTTGGAGACGGTTACGGTGGACGGTGTAAGCACTGTCCAGTGCGTGGCGGATGCGGGGGTCTGCCCCTGCACCGATACCTCGGTATCTCTGGGGTTGTGGACCCCCTGCTCCCGGGCCAACGACTTTGGCGCCTGTGTGGGCCAGCGGGTTTGCCTCGACGATGGCCTGGGGGACTGCGATGCCCAGGTGCCCGCAGCCGAGGTCTGCAATGGGGTTGACGACAACTGTGATGGTGATGTGGACGAGGGGACATTCCACGAGGGTCAGTATGTGGGCCCCTGCGACGATGGCAATGCTTGCACCACTGATCTCTGCAAAGGAGAGGCCGGCTGTGTTCATGAGGCGCTGAGCGCGGGTGAGTGCATTGATGGCGATGCTTGCACCGTCGGTGACCATTGCGCAGAGGGAGTCTGCGCTGGTTCCCCGGTGGCCTGTGATGATAGCAATCCCTGCACCGATGATGCCTGCGACGGTTTTGGCGGCTGCGAGTTCACCAACAACACTTCAGCCTGCGATGACGGGGATGCCTGCACAGTCGGTGACTATTGTGGGGACGGCAGTTGTTTCGGGACGCCGGTGGCATGTGACTGTCAGGCAGACGAGGACTGTGCCCAGTTCGAAGACGGAGACCTCTGCAATGGCACGTTAGGCTGCAACAAGGACAAGTGGCCTTATCAGTGTGTGGTGCTGCCGGAGACGGTGGTGGAGTGTCCGGCTCCGACCGGTATTGATGCTATTTGCCAGCAATCGATTTGCGACCTCGAGGCCGCGGGAGGGTGCAGTCTGATCCCGGACCATGATGAATTCGCGTGCGATGACGGTGATGCTTGCACCATCGGCGACAGTTGCCAGGTCGGTAAGTGTGTCGCCGGCGTCGCGGCAATTTGTGCTGACGATAACCCTTGCACGGATGACAGCTGTGACCCGGATACAGGCTGTGTCCACACGCCCAATCAGGCCCCTTGCCAGGATGGTGATGTGTGCACCGTCGGGGACCATTGCCTGGCCGGGGAATGCGCTCCGGGGCCGGCCGCGGCATGCGTCGACGAGAATCCCTGCACCGACGATAGCTGCGACAGCGAACTTGGCTGCCAGTTTGTCCCCAAGGAGGCGGCCTGTGACGATGGTAATGCCTGCACGCTGGTAGACACTTGCGTTGCCGGGGTTTGCAAGGGAAGTACTGCGCCCGGGTGCGACGACGATAACCTCTGCACCACCGATAGTTGTGACCCGGCGGTGGGTTGCCTGCACCTGCTCAACAGCGTCCCCTGTGACGATGCCGACGTTTGCACCACCGGTGACCACTGTCACCTCGGGGATTGTATCAGCAGCGGCAATCTGGAGTGCAAAGATGGTAACCTGTGCACCACCGACAGCTGTCACCCCAACACCGGTTGCCAATTCCTGAACAACACCGCGCCCTGCGATGACAGTAATGCCTGTACCGTTGCCGACGCTTGCGGAGGGGGCATGTGCAAGGCCGGTCCGGGCCTGGATTGCGACGATGACGACTTGTGTACAGATGATTCTTGCGATGCCGTTGCCGGGTGTGTGCACGTGCCCAATACGGTCCCCTGCGACGACGGTGATGCCTGTACCGTCAATGAATTCTGTGCCGGGGGCGTGTGTGGTGGTGGGGCCGGGATCAGCTGCAACGACAATGAGCTTTGCACCACGGATTCCTGCCACCCCGTCGATGGCTGTGTGAACACTCCCAACACCGCACCTTGTGATGATGCCGACGCCTGCACCGATGGCGACATCTGTGGTGCGGGCCAGTGTCAGCCGGGGATTGCGGTGGAGTGCGATGACGCCAATGGGTGCACTGACGATGCGTGCGCCCCCGGGGCTGGCTGTCAGTTTGTGCCGGTGGCAAACGGTACGGAGTGTGGCCAGGATCTGGAGTGCTGGGCTGGTGAGTGTATCGATGCCTGCGAGACCGGCTCCATTACCTTTGATTACACTGGCGGAACGCAGGACTGGACGGTGCCGCCTTGTGTCAAGTCGGTGGTGGTTGAAGCCTATGGCGCACAGGGTGGAGGTAATGGCTTCGAAGTACCCGACGGCGGCAAGGGTGGCAAGGCCACTGGTACGCTGGCGGTCACCCCCGGCCAGATTCTGCACCTCTATGTGGGGGGCAAAGGTAGTGCCGGGGGCTGGAACGGTGGCGGCAAGAACGTCAGTTCCTGGGCCAAAGGCTGGGGTGGCGGCGGCTCGGATGTGCGGGTCGGCGGCACCGCGTTGAGCGACCGCAAGATCGTTGCCGGCGGCGGTGGCGGGCACGCGGGATACAGCTTCGGCTCTGGCGGCTGGACGGGCGGAGTCGGCGGCGGCGGTGGCGGCACTTCGGGCCAGGATGGAACAGACAGCATTCCCAACCAGCCCCCCGGGAGAGGGGGGAAGGCGGGGACGCAGGCTGGCGGCGGCGCGGCCGGGGCAACGGGGCTTGCATGCTGCGACTACATCGTTGGCACTGCCGGGGAACTTGGCCAGGGTGGCAAGGGAGCGGGGGAGGCTGACGGTGATGTGTGCGGCAGCGCTGGCTCCGGCGGCGGCGGATACTACGGTGGCGGTGGCGGCGGCCACCAGAACTGCGGCGGTGGCGGCGGTGGAGGCGGGTCCTCCTACGTGGGGGGTGTTACCGCGAGCAGCACCACGGCTGATGTCCGCATGGGGCATGGCCAGATCAAGGTCACCTACTAAGTCCGAGTCTGCGTCCCACCGATTGAATAATCACCTCAAATGAGTATGATGCTCACCGCGACAGGTGGTCGCCGGACCGTTCCCGATGCCACGAGGTGCATGATGATTCCCTTGCTGCGACCATACTTCCTCTCTCTCCTGGTAACGCTTCTTCTGCTTGGTGCGGGCTGTTCGTCCAGTAGCGATTCCAAGGTTACGAACGATGTTGAGGCTGCGCCGGATCTCTTTGGTCAGGACGTCTACGTGGAGGCGGACCTCGCCAATGTTGGCGAGGTCGCGGGGGAGGACGTCGTTCCCTTTGAGGATCTGGTGGAAGAGCCCGAAGTGACGATTCCCAGCAGTCTCTGCGACCAACCCGAACTGGCGGTTTGCGGGGCGGTGACAGCAGCACCGACTTCTAGCAACGAAATTTCCACTTTTGCGCAGAACAACGCCTTTCCGTTGCGTTGTGCGGCGGCTGGTGCTGACGGCTGGGACTTCTCGATTCTTGGCAAGGAGTTCGAGGGGCATCAGGCCTTCTTCATGGGCGAAGTCCACGGTTCAAATGAGATCGGACTAGCCAGCGCTGACCTCTTTGAGTATCTGGTGCGGTACCATGGGGTGCGGGTTCTGGCCCTGGAGATCGGCATGGATACTACTGCGGACTTGCAGGACTTTCTGGCCACGGGAAATCCTGCGGCGATGCAGGCTATCGGGGCCGATATGTATGGCGAGAACATGTTCCGCCGGCTGCTTCCGGAGCGAGCTCATGAGCTGGTCCTGGAGGGCTACGACCTCGATGTTGTGGGGGTAGACGTGCCCCAGCGGCTGGCCTGGGTCAATGAGCAGTTGACGGCTATTGCCGCCGAGATGACCGATGATGTCGCGGTGGGGTTGCTGCTTGATACTCTGCCGGCCCCCCGAGAGATCCAGAGCTACGGCATGATGGGCCTCGAGACGGCATACGTGGAAGATGCCGAGGATTACTACAAGATGGTGCTGGACCACATTGAGGCCATCTGCGCCGCGCTCTCCGATGAGGCTAGCTGCGAAGAGGTAGAGTACCTGGCCTACTCCCTCTGGATGGGGGCGGTCTTCGTCTCCCAGGATTTCATGATGGGCTCTTTGGGCGGCGGGGACCAGAGCTACCTGATGCAGATGATGATGGAGCGGGAGCAGATTCTGATCTGGACGTTCCAGCAAGCGATTCCGGATGACGAGACGTTGCTCTATGCACATATGGGTGCGGCCCACGCGGCCAAGGGTGGATGGAATGTAGCTGGCCAGCTGGACAAGTTCTATCCGACAACTCAGGGGCAGATCTACTCGGTGACCCCGTCCTACGGACCTGGCAGCGCCATCTTCTACGGCTTCTCCAGCCAGTCCTTGCCCGCCGAGCCCAAGCATCTTGCTGAGGCTCTGGCGAAGATGCCTGAAGACCGCTACTACCTCCCCACAGCCCATCCGGGCCTGGATTGTACGGGCAACCCCTTTGCAGAGGTTAGTGTCAACGGATTGGGGGGTGAGTACGGCATCAGCTATGACTCCTTCTTCTTCTATCGCCAGTTGACTGCGGACAAGCCGGGGGGGATGTGGTATGCCGGCAACGGTGCCTGGGAGCAGTTCTTTCTTGACCAACTGGAGCGTCTTCGCTTTGCCCAGGAGTTGATGTTCAGAACACAGGATCTTCACTAGGGGAATAATGCCCAGGACGCGCAAGACTGACGAAGACCAGGAACTCAACGCTTTCATCGGCGCTCGGGCCCAGGCCTTTCGCCTCGATGCCCAAATGAACCTGGAGGAGTTGTCCCAGAAGCTGGGTATCAGCGCCCCTCACCTCAAGTCCCTCGAAAGTGGCCGGTACTCTTTCAGCGCCGCCCTGTTGTGCAAGCTGGGTGCCGCCCTGGGGCGCCAGGTAGAGGCCTTCCTGCCTAAGGGCCCCCAGCGGGTCCTGGAACCCGGTCGTCGGGAGTGGGAGAGCCTTTACGAGATGCTTACCAGCCGGGATCGGACCGCGGTGCTGCAGCTGGGGCGCACCCTGTCAGGACACGCCGGTATCAGCCTGCTGCAGACCTGGAAGCGGCTGGCGGTTCGCACCGGTTGTCTGGTGTCACTCGAGGGCATTGATGGTGTCGTCCTCGATGCCATCGGGGATTCTTTGATGGCCGACCTCAGTGCTTCCGGGAAGGCTGGGGTGGCTAGCGGCTACGATTTCGAATCGGAGCTCTGGAAGTTCATGGTCGAACGCTTCCAGACCATCGCTCCTGACCCAGTCCATGCCTTTGAGCGGACCCTGCTCTACGCCTGCGAGCGGCTCAGCCGGCAGGAGCAGCAGATTCGTCCTGCGTTGCAGCGGGGGGCCGTGGTGGTAACGCGTTTTTACGCGCTTGCCTCGGTGGCTTATCAGCATTTGGAGCAGCTCAGCGATACCACGCTCCTTGACGCGGTGGATGGCTTTCTGCTGGAGCCTGACCTCGTGGTGCTGGTTGAATCCGAGCCGGCACTGGCTGCCAGCCGCGCCGTGCCGCGCCGTCCCGGACCCGGGGAATTCTACAGCCCATACATGGGTACGGCTGCCTTCGATGAAGCCCAGAAGCAGAACGCCGAGGCTGCCGCCGCGCTGCAGACTCGCGCAATACCTGTGCTGACGGTGCGATATGATGACAATCCCCAGCAGGTGGCCGAGACAATTATGGCCCGGCTGCCCCTGAGGGAGGTGACTCAGTAGGTCCCGCGCAGTTCAACCATGCCATTGAAACCCGGCGCATCGATGCCGCTGCCATGGACCCGGTAGTGGGTGTCGCCAAGATTCTCAATCCGCAAGTCAAGGGCGAGATTGGGGGTGACGAGCAGGCCGGCTCGCCAATTCAGGGTCGCCCAACCAGGGGTTCCTTGACAATCGTCCAGCAACTGCCCCGGACGGTCAGGGTCTTCGCAGATTCGATAGTCGGCCTCGTCTTCGGGATTGAGGTTGCTCTGGGCTGCCGCCCAGCGGATGAAGAACTCGCCGTAGATGTCACCGCCTGGCGTTTCGTAGCGCAGGCCGGCGCTCCCGGCCACGGGTGGCAGGCGGCGAGGGCTGACGAACCTGCCCGGCTCATCCTCGACGTTGCCATCGATCCAGGAGACGGCTCCGTACGCCGAGAAACCGCTGAATCTGCGCGACTCAAGGGTGAGGTCGACGCCCCGGTAGTCCCCTGAAGCATGGTTGATGCGTCGCACCACTGTCTGCCCGGAGAGTAGGCCCTCGTCAAGGCCAAGATCGGCGATCTCAGCCACGGTGAGTACCTCGCGCCCATAGAGGTCAGTCAACTTGCTGTACCAGCCGGAGATACCCAGGTGAAAGTGGGGGGCGTTGAGCTTCATGCCCAACTCCAGGGTATCGGAGCGAATCGGCCGGAGACCATCGTTGGGGACCTCGAAGAAGATTCCCGTGTCGCCCATCTCCGTGGTCTCCTGCAGGTTAGCTGCCCGGAAGCCCTGGGAGAAGTCGGCGTAGAGATGGAGCAGCTGAGCGTACTGATAGCCAATTCCCGCGGACCCGATGAGCCCTGCGTGGGAGTAATCCACGTTGCCCAGGCCCGGCACGTCAGGGGCATGCGCGGCGAAGTAGGAGAGGCGGGTGCCGGCATCGGCAGTGACCGTGGATTTGTCGGACTTGATGAGGTCGAGCTCGCCCCGCAGAAAGGTGCCCAGGGAGGCATAGGTCGAGCCTGCTGAGAAGTGGCCGCGCTCACCGTCCTGCCAATCCCACCCATCCGGTTTCGCCACCCGGGCCGAGGAGTCGACATAGTCGAAGTATCCTTCGGCCCCGACGATGGTGCGCATGCGGTTGTCCCAGGAGCGGGATTCGAGGGTGGCGAAAAGGCCCGGAGTGTGGACCGTGTCCTGCATTTCGGTCCGCCTCGTGAGCTGGTCCGGCTGCGCAGCGAGGCAAGCCGCCCGGTCAGCGACCACGTCGCCGGTCCTGGCGCAGCGGACTCCGCTCTCCAACTCGTTGGTGAGATGGTAGCTGAGGTTGACCCGGAAGCGGTGCTGCCAACCTTCCCCGATGCGGTCCAGTCGTACATATGCGAGCAGGTCGTCGTTGTCGTAGGTGCTGTGCTTGCCGAGGTTGAGCTGGTCGGCGCGGCCGGCGTTGCGAATGCTGGTTTCGAATACTGCCGCGGTGAGTTGATAGCCGGGGGCGAGTTCCACTACCGACTTGTGGCGCACGGCCGCGCGCTGGTAGCTGCTCAGTGGTTGGATGATGTTGCCGCCGGCTCTGACTTCGCCGAAGTGATCGAAGGTGGCGCCAAGATAGCCGGCGTAGTCCCCGTCACGGAAATCTCCCTGGATTGAGCCACCCAGCCCCGGGTAAGCCGAGGCAAAGGAGAGGCGTCCACTCAGTCCCCACGCCCTCTCTGAAAGCCGGCGCGGATCCTTGGTGATGGCATGGAGCACCCCGCCCATGGCATCGGATCCATAGAGCACAGACCCAGGGCCGCGCAGCAGTTCAAAGGCCCGCAGCGACCATGGGTCGATCATCGCCAGGTACTGGTTGGGGCCCGTCCGGTAGGTGCTGTTAGAGATCCTGATGCCGTCCATGAGAATCAGATTGTCCGGCCCGACGAGGCCGCGCAGCACGGGGGCACCGGCCCCCGCATTGGTCTTCTGAACCATCACCCCCGGAGTCTCGTCGAGGAGGTCAGGGACGCTCTTTGGCTGGCGCTGGGCAATGCCGTCCTCGTCCAGAATCTCTACGGAGCGCCTGACCTCAAACTTGCGCCGCTCGCCGCGGTCGACAGTTACAGTCACGGCCCCCAACTCGACATCGTTTGAGGTTTCGGCCGGTGGGTCTTGCCTGGGCGCTTCCTCTGCCCAGACAATGGTGGCGACTAGCAGCAGTATGCTCAACGAGGCAGATTTGATGAAGTTCATGATTCCTCTAGAAACATCGCAAAGGCGGTCCCCGCTCCCTTACGGTTGCCGCTCGTAACGGCCAACCGCGAAGGCCCCAGCGTCCTGTCCGTACTCTAGCAGAGCGACGGCATTGCTGCAGTGAGTAGATCTACCTAGCCGGTGAGTACTGGCCCGGAGCGGATTCGGGACATTCCGCCTTGATGTGAGGTGCGCATGGCGGTATGGATGGGGTGGAGGCTCGAGGATGCGGGAAGTACCCTATCGATCATTTGCCAGCTACTTGAAGGAACGCTTTGGGGGGTTGGTCCGGAAGTTGCCCATTGATGGTGGGTTCACCTGTCCCAATCGCGATGGTTCTTTGGCGTGGCGGGGATGCGTCTACTGCGACGCTGAGGGGGGGACCGGACGTCTGCGTGAGTTGGGGAGTCCGGCGGCGCAGATGGCTCGTTTCCGGGCTGACCGGGCGGGTAGTCCGCGTCACGAACAGTATGTCGCCTACTTCCAATCGTTCTCTTCCACCTACGCGTCCGTGGAGGTTCTGCGACCCCTCTATGAAGAGGCGCTGGCTCAGCCTGGTGTGGTTGGGCTCTCCGTCAGTACCCGTCCCGATTGCTTGCCGGAAGCAGTGTTGGAACTGTTGGAAGAATTCTCGCATCGTACCTGGGTTTCGGTGGAAATCGGAGTGCAGAGCCTGCGGGAAGAGACGGTGGCAGCCATCGGTCGAGGGCACCGGGCGGAGGCTTCTCTGGCAGCTATTGGGGCCTGCAAGGAGAGGGGCCTGTTTGTCTGCGCGCATCAGATTCTTGGTCTGCCCGGTGAGAGCCGTGAGGATTGGCTGAATACGGCAAGGGGTCTCTCGGCCGCCAGTATCGATGCAATCAAACTGCACATGCTCTATGTTGTGGAAGGGACTGTGCTGGCGGATAGCTGGCGGCGCGGCGAGGTGCCTTTGCTGACCATGGCCGAGTATGTCAAAGGCGTTGTCGATGTACTTGAACGAGTCCATCCGAACATCGTCGTGGAGCGCATGGTGAGTGACGGGCTCCTGGGTTGCACATTGGCCCCGGATTGGCTGATTGACACCGACGGCAAATTGGACAAGAGCGCTTTTCTGGCGGAGATCCGGCGTGAGTTTGCGACGCGACGAAGTTGCCAGGGTCAGTTGGCCTGACTACTCCGGCATCACCAGGCCAGCCTTAATTGCAGCTCTGGTCAGGCTGACAACATCGTTGACCCCCAACTTCTCCATGATATTGCGCCGGTGGTTGTCCACAGTACGCGGGCTGATCTCCAGGAGCAAACCGACCTCTCTACTGGTTTTCCCCTGGGCAACCAGGCGGAGTACTTCTTCCTCCCGCGGGGAGAGCCGGTCACTGAAGGGTGATGGCGGTGAATCCACAAGCATGCTGGCGACTACCGGGCTCAAGTGGGTTTCACCTTGTACTGCCTTGCGAATGGCGGTGACGAGATCGCCGATATCGGAGCCCTTGATCAGATATCCAGCCGCCCCTGCGCGCAAGGCCGGTCTGGCGTAGTCGGGGTTCGCGTGCATGGTCAGGACGACGACACGGGTGGGGAGGCTGCGTGCCGCCAGTTCGTGGATGACCTCCACGCCGTTCATGTCCGGCAGGCTCAAATCGAGGAGCACAATGTCCGGCCGGTGCTTCTCCGCCAGGCTGACGGCCTGCAAGCCGCTGCCGCAATCGGCCACGACGGCAAAATCGGTGACTCCAGAGAGGAGGGCGACCAGCCCTTGGCGCACGATAGTGTGGTCATCCACTACCAGGATGCGCACTATCGATTCAGTCGTCATCGCGCTCCGGAGCAGTTGGAGTGACGGTCAAAATGGGGATGGAGGCCGCTACAGCATGGCCATTTGGCAGCGGCTCAACTTTGAACTGGCCGCCCAGTAGCTGGACCTTGTCGCGCAACGATGCGAGGCCGTGCCCTTCCTTGTAGACCTGGCGCCCGCGACTGCCGTTGTCTTCGACAACGACAAGGAAAACCCCTTCCCGGACATCGAGGCGCAGCCTGACAACGTCGGCACCACCGTGGCGTAGGGCGTTGTTGAGCGCCTCCTGGACAATGCGGAAGGCCAGCGCCTCCACAGTTGCCGGCAGCCGCTCTTCAGGTAGCCCAGAGTCGTCCACAACCATCTCATAGGGGGTCAGTTCAAACTGCCGGTCGAGAGCTTTGAGGGCGCGACGCAGGCCGCCCTCCTGCATTTGCGGCGGTTCGAGAAGATGGATGGCCTGCCGGATCGAGTCGGTGGTTTGATTAACGAGATCCGAGGTGTGCTGGAGGAGCGGGCCCAATGGTGCGCCGTCCGAACCTTCTTCCTGCATCCTCTCTGCGGTTTCGAGATTGACGCGAATTGCCGTCAACATCTGCCCCACGGAATCGTGCAGATCCGCGGCGATCCGGTGACGCTCTTCCTCCTGGGCATTGTAGAGAGAGGCTGCGAGGCGTTGAAGAGCTTCTTGCTGGGCGGTGAGTTGGTCGTGGGCATCGACCAGTCCCTGAGTCTTCTCCCGGACGCGCAGTTCCAGTTCCTCATTGATGCCGCGCAGGCGCTCCTGGGCTTCGCTCAAGCTACCCAGAGTAGTGCTGAGCTGTTCTTCGGTGCTGCGCATGGCCTTCATTGGCAGCATGAAGAGCAAGCCTGCGACAACACCCCCGAGGAGGCCGAAACCGGCCAGCAGAGTGAGCGCAGTAGCCAGGAACTTGCCGGCCGAGACCCCCACAACGACCCATCCGCCAGTGCCGCCCGCAGTGGACAGAGTTTCCAGGTGCCAGAGATAGGGGCCATCTTGCGGGTCTCGCTCATACGCACTGTCTCCCCCCGGGCCCACGACGGCAATGTAGGTGTCGGCATCGAGGGACAGCAGTGACTGCATGCGTTGGCTTATCTTCGGCGTATTGTACGGCCAGAGCCGGGGTGATTCGTGCACAAACTGCCCCAGCTCCGCCGCAACTCGGGCTGCTGTGCCTTGGGCCCGCAGCGTCAGCTCGCCGTACTTCAGGGCGAACCAGGCCACCGGGGCGCTAAGTGCCAGCAGCAGGGCCGCCACCGCGGAAAGCGGCAGTACGGTTCTGCCGAGGCGATAGGTAAGACTGGTCTGCCAGGTGCGAGAAACCATGCTAGTTCTCCCCCAGCTGATAGCCAAAAGAGAGCAGCGCTTCACGCACGGGCGTCGTGTTGAGGTAGTGGAGAAAGCCGTCAAGCCGATGCTCAGCGTGGCAAACCAGGGTGAAGGGGCGGACCAGCTCTGTGGAGAGTCCCTCAATGGGCAGCACCTGGAGTGGTAGGGAGCGGAGGCGAATGGTGCCCAGGTCGAAGACCCCAATAAGGTTGCTGCGAGCCAGGAGACGTCGTTCCATGTCCGCATCGGTGAAAGCCATTGGCCGGGACTCATGGGCCGTGGCGTCTGCTAGTGCTGCTGCCAGGTCCGGGAGAGCCTCTGCCAGCAACTGCTGCCCGGAGTCTCCCGGTTCGCGCAGGACAAACCCGGCGCTGGATGAGTCTGAAGTGGCAGCTGGACGCACCAGTTGCACCAGATCCCTGGGGGTGATCTTCTCCATGGGGACATTACTTCCTGCGGCCAGGACGATGGGGGCCATGGCCAGTTGCTGGACAACCCGGCCGGCTCTCTCCTCGGCGGTGAGAGGACGGGAGACGATGGCGCAGTCGATAACACCGTCCCGCAAGGCGGCGAGTCCGCCACCAGAGCCGATGCTTGGGGCCACCTGGATAGTCTGCCCGCCCGCTTGACGCCAACTCCTGGTAAGGTGGTGGAGAAGTGGCAGGGCGGCACCGGTCCCGGCAATCACCGGGGTGTCGTCGGCCCACCTGGAGCCGGTGTCAGGCAGAGTCACCTGGGGCCGTTGCGCCCCATGACTCCAAATGAACCCCCACATGGCACCGCCCACAGCCATGATGGTGACCAGGTAGAGTCCCGTTGCCAACAGGCCGTGGCGACGAAACTCGCCGGTATCATGCAGACTTCCGGTGGCGGTTCCCATGGTCCCTACTGGCAAATCAGTTCAAGGGTTTGCGTTGGACTGTTGCAGGTCTCTGTGAGGGCTCCGCCCCAGTTGGGGTTTGACGACCCCGGGTAGTCTATGCAGGGTCGCACGGTGTAACCGTTGCCCGGACAATTGCACATGTCGCCATTGGCGTTGACCTCGATGTCACCGCCGCAGTCCCCAGTGCGCCAGGTCCGCCCGCCGCAGCTCCAGGAGCCGGCCGATTTGGTGCGCAGCGAGTTGCAGATGGCATTGGCGCTGGCCCCGGTGCAGGAGACGCCGACCTGGTCGTAAGTGCCCTTGATGGTGACCTTGCTGTAGTTGCCAGTCAGCGTGGCCCGGAAGGCGTTCCACTTGTTGCAGGCGGCTCCTGTGGTGGGGCCGGCGCTGAAGGCGTGACTGAATTGCAGGCAGCCGCCTCCCGAGTGCTGGCACCCGAGGTTCGGGTCGCAGGTGTCGGTGGTGCAGGGGTCGTTGTCACTGCAGTCGAGGGTAGCTGGCCCGGCGGTGCAAACGCCAATGGCACAGACATCGCCCACGGTGCACTGGTTGCTGTCATCACAGGCTACTGCGTTGTTGGTGTGCTGGCAGCCCAGGTCAGGGTCGCAGGAATCATCGGTGCAGACCTCGCTGTCGTCGCAGTCAAGGGCTATGCCCCCGGCTTGACAGGTGCCCTCATTGCAGGAATCACCCACGGTGCAAGCATTGTCGTCGTCGCACCCTCCGTCCGTCGGTGTGTGCGTGCAACCGGTATCGGCGTCGCAGGCGTCGGCAGTGCAGATGTTGCCGTCGTTGCAGTTGACTGCGGGCCCGCTGCCGCACAGTCCATTGGCGCAGAGATCATCGCCGGTGCAAGCATCGTTGTCGTCACAAGCACCCGCCGCAGGCAGGTGCAGGCAACCGACCCCCGGGTCGCAGCTGTCCGCGGTGCAGGGGTTGAGATCGTCGCAACTGGAGGCGACGCCTACGCACCACCCGGACTTGCAGGTATCGCCCTCAGTGCATGCGTTGGCATCGTCGCAAGGTGTGGTGTTGGGCGTGAAGGTGCAGCCGGTCGCCGCGTTGCAGCCGTCGTCGGTGCAGGGATTTCCGTCGGTGCAGGAGAGGGCTGGACCGCCGGCGCACTCGCCGAGGTTGCACTGGTCTTTGGTGGTGCAAAGGTTGTCGTCATCACAGGGTGCGCTGTTGAGCAGGTGAACGCAGCCACTGGCCGGGTCGCAGTAGTCGGTAGTGCAAACGTTCTGGTCGTTGCAATCGGGAGGAGTAGTGCCGACGCATTTGCCACCACCGCAGGCGTCCTTCGTTGTACACGGGTTGTTGTCGTCACAATCCCCGGGGGTGGGGGAATGGAGGCACAACCCATTGCTCTGGCTGCAGGAATCGGCAGTACAGACGTTGCCATCGTCGCAATCCACAGAGTCTCCAGGTTGACACTCGCCGTTGGCGCAAATGTCCCCCGCAGTACAGGGGTTGCCATCGCTACACGGTGCCACCACATTCTCGTGTTGGCAACCACCATTGGCGAGGCAGAGATCCTTGGTGCAGGGATTGTCATCGTCGCAATCAACATCGGCACTGCCGATGCACTTGCCCGCAGCGCACTGGTCCTGCGAGGTACAGGAGTTGTTGTCGTCGCAGGGGGACTTGTTGGGGGCATGCTGGCAGCCTTCCGCAGGCGAGCATGAGTCGTTGGTGCAGACATTGCCGTCATCGCAATCAAGGGTGTTCCCGGGATTGCAGGAACCACCGACGCACTTGTCGGCCACCGTACAGGCATTGCCGTCACTGCACGGATTGCTGTTGTTGTTGTAGGAGCAACCCGCCAGGGGAACGCAGATGTCGTCCGTGCAGGGGTTGTTGTCGTTACAATTCTTGGGGACGGTGCCCAGGCAGAATCCGCCGGAGCAGGAGTCTTGCTCGGTGCAGGGGTCGAGGTCGTCGCAGGGTTGACTGCTGTTGGTGTGCAGGCAGCCCTTGACCGGGTTGCAGATATCGTTGGTACAGGCGTTGTTGTCGTTGCAGTTGAGCGCTTCTCCCGCGGTACATTCCCCGGCGACGCAGAAGTCATTGGTGGTGCAGAAGTTGCCATTATCGCAGGGGGCGTCATTGAAGGTGGCTGTGCAGCCTGTCGTCGCCTGGCAGGCGTCATCGGTGCAGGGATCGCCGTCATTGCAGTTGAGGGCTTTGCCGCCAACACAGGCGCCGTCGCTGCAGCTCTCACCATAAGTGCACTTATTGCCGTCGTCACAGGGGTTTCCCCCGTTGGCTGGAACCAGCGAGCAGCTGCCGTCCGACGGGTCGCACCAGGCGGCCATGCAGAGCTTGTTCTTTCCCTCCGGTGCCGGGCAGTCAACGACGCTGCCGGGCACGGGCTGGCATTGATATGGGATCTGCGAGACGTCGCAGAAAAGAGTGCCGTTGCAGGCATCGCCGTCTTCCAGGGCTTTGCAATCGGCATCGACCGTGCAGTTGCACGCAATCGGTGTGCTCGTGCAGAGTCCCAGCTTGCAGGTATCGCCAACGGTGCACGGGTCACCGTCATCACAGGCATCCTGGTTGGGCTCAAAGGAGCAGCCACCGTCGATGCTGCAGAGGTCATCGGTGCACTGGTTGTCATCGCTGCAAGTCACCGGCGACCCCTGGCAGATGCCGGCCAGGCACAGCTCGGCAACCGTGCAGGGGTCGCCGTCGTCGCACTCCATCCCCTCCTGTGGGGTGAAGATGCAGCCTTGGTTGGGCTGGCATTCATCCAGGGTGCAAGGGTTGTCATCGACGCAGGTACCCTCGTCTACCTGGCCGTCACAGTTGTCGTCGGCGCCGTTGCAGAACTCCTCGTTGGGGACTGCTGCATTACATTCGGTCAGACCATCGGCCTGGCATACCCGGTTGCCGGAGCAGGTGCCAAAGTCGTTGGTCACCGAGCAGGGCGTCTTGAGGCCCGTGGCAATGGCGAACTGAGTACACTCGCAGGGGCCCTGGTTCCTGGTGCAGTAGTTGCCGCTGCCCCCTTCCATGGTATCGACGTCGAGGCAGTAGCTTCCCTCGGGGCAGAGAATCTCCTCAGTGCATTGGGTGGCGCAGAAGGAGCCCTCGCCCGGGTAGATGACGCAGGCCGTGGGCACGCCTGGGCCCGGCTCGCAATCGTCGCTGGACGAGCAGGGCAAGCAGAGTGACGGGTAGAGGCTGATGCAGGCAAAGAACATGTCCGGGCCGCCGGAAGTGATGGCACTGCAGATGAATCCGTCGGGGCACTCTTCTACACATTCATGGGAGCAGACCAGCTCACCCCGATGCGGGATGCACAGCCCGGAAAGGCAGTCGTCGTTGTCGGAGCAAGGTGTGCCGAAGTCGCTGGGCTCGTCGCGGAGGTCGGCAGTATCGCCACGGTTGTCCTCAGTCCAGGCGTCGTGCCGCAGGTCGCTGAGGCTCTCTTCGACCGCCATGTCCAGCACAGTTTTGCCGTCCCCCTGTTGGGAATCCATGGCATCCTTGAGGAGTGTTACGCCCCCCTGGTTGCTGCACGCCAGCAGGAGAGTTGTTGCGAGCAGAAGGGCTGCGGCAAGGGCGAAACGATTCATGGCGATTCCTCGTGCTATGGGCGGCGGTCTCTATGGTGCCGATTATCTGACAAAGCGTGGGAATTGGCAAACGCCAAGCGCACTACTGAGTGTAAATCGCCGCGGAGCGACCGGGAATTGAGAAAGAGAATTGCAGGTTCTGATCCACGGTAACGCTGGTTCCGGAAAAGACGTCGACTAGTACTGTGCCGCCTGGGATCAGGGTTTGGGTCAGGTCTATCTTGCCCGTTTTCGCTTCAGCTGAGCGGTTGATGAGGATGAGGACGCGGTCACCAGCGGCGGTGCGGGCGTAGGCCAGAAAGTCCCCC
This sequence comes from uncultured Pseudomonadota bacterium, assembly GCA_937884235.1. Taxonomy (GTDB): domain Bacteria; phylum Myxococcota_A; class UBA9042; order CAIXZC01; family CAIXZC01; genus CALGBT01. The sequence goes on along the minus strand of CALGBT010000815.1, from coordinate 18,504 downwards.
TCGGACCAAAGGGGACCGAGCCAATCACCCCGGGCCAAAGCCGGGTGCGCATTGCGAGCCGTGCCCAGTTGCCGCAAGAACTGCAGGGTGTCAGTTTCATCGAAGCTCAAGTCGTTGCCAAAGTACATCATGCGCCGGTTGTCGGGGTCGCCAGCGCCCGGCATGCCAAACTCATCGCCGTAGTAGATCAGGGGGATGCCGGGGATGGTCATGATATAGGTGAAGGCCAGCTTGAGGCGATTGTACGCATCCGCGTTGGTCGGTTTGTTGGGTGGGGCCAGCCAACCCTGAGCTATGTTGCTCACCACATCCCAGATGCCACAGGAGATCATCCCCGAGGCCTGGCTGACAAACCGGGCGATATCATGATTGCCAATGAAGTTGGACATGATCGCATCGGGGCCATAGCTGGCCTTGGCGGTACGCACGGCTTCATCCATCTCGTCGAGGCCGATCTCCTCTCTGGCGAAGGCCTTGAGGAGCTGCATGTTGGCCGGGAAATCGAATTGCCCATGGATCTTGTCAGTCCCGATAAAGCTCTTGATGAGTCCCGCATCGCCGGTGAAGGTCTCGCCGACGATATAGAAATCGATCCCCGTCAGTTCCATCTCTACTTTGGCTCGGGCGCGCAGTGCGTGCACGAACTCCATCTCAATGTGCTTTACAGCATCGAGGCGAAAGCCGTCACAACCGGTCTCTTTGGCCCAGAACATGGCGTAGTCGAGGACTGCCTCAATGGCCGCAGCATTCCTGTAGTTCAGATCCGGCAGGTAGCTGGTGAACCAGCAACTCACGGGTTTGTTGTCCCAACCCACGTCCTGGCAGATTTCTGCGGGGAAGTGGAAGAAGCCGTCATCCTTGTGCTCCTGGAAGAAGGGCGATGATTCGTGAACGTGGTTGGCCGTGAAGTCGAGGAGGATGCGGATGCCGTGGGCATGGGCAGTGGTGACCAGTGCCTGCAGTTCCGCCATGGTGCCGAAGTGTTCCTCCGTCTTGTAGAGGTCCGAAGGCCAGTAGCCGTGATAGCCGGTGTAGCGAGTTCCCTCCATGGGGGCGGTCTTGGGGTCCATGCCGCAGTAGTGCTGGGAAGGGCGCCCGCCATCGTGGAAGCCGCCGGGGTTGTCCACGGGCCAGCTCAGCCAGATGGCCCCGACTCCGAGGTCGTCGAAGTAGCCCGCCTCGAGCTTCTGGGTCACGCCGGCGAAATCCCCACCCTGATAGTTGGTCCGCCAGTCCACATCTTCAAGCGGCCCATCGTTGGCGGCGTCGCCGTTGGCGAAACGGTCGGTCATAACAAAGTAGAGAATGGTCTCTCGCCAATCGGTGCTGATGTCAACATAGACTTTCAGCAGGTAAGTCCTGTCGCCCACCGTGACCCGCACATCGTGGATGCCCTGGGGCAAACCCTCGACAGTGATCTCCACAGTATCTTCGTTGACATCAACGGCATCGGCCACGGGCTCGTGGTCCACCGTGACGGAGACCTCAGCCTGCGCCGGTGCTTCCCCGGCAAGGGCGGTGAAGGTGGCGTGAAAACCGCCGAACTCATCGGTGGCATGATCCTTGAGGGTCAGAGCACCGGGCTGCGGGCAGGGTGCGACAACAAGAACGGAGTTAATGCCGCCGTAGCCGTCGTCAGCCTGATTGGGGTTGGCCGGGTCGGCCAGCCACACGCCGTCGACAACAAACTTGTACTGGTAGCTGCCGGGAGGGAGGGTTACCAATGCCTGCCACGTGTCGTCCCCGTCGTCGTCAGTCAGCACCGTTGCGGTGGCGGCGCTGTCGCCCCAATCGTTGAAGGAACCTGAGACCAGCACTTCCTGCACGCCCGGGGCCCCGGCGTAGGTGAGTAACACCTCGCCGCAATTCAACTCCGGTTCGCTCTCGGCATCGCTGTCGGCACTGTCGTTTCCTGGCTCCTGATCTCCTGCCACGACATCATCGTCCAGTGGCGGCATGTCCTGCTCCTCGACATCTGGCAAAGAGTCCAGGGTGTCGCCGTCGGGGGGAGCGAAAAGGTCAACGGTGGTGGCGCCCAGATCTGGTGCTGTAAGGTCTGCGGTGGCTCCGTGGTAATCATAGGAGGCCGGTGACTGCTCGCACGCAGCGAGGGCCAGAGCAATGAGCGAAATCAGGACCGGTCGGGCAACTGGCGGCATGCGTGCCTCCGTTTTGAGTTACGCTTTTCAAGCCGAGTCTACTCATCTGGGTAGAGGTTGCAAACATTTTCGCAGTGCCTTTCTGGCGGTGCCCTATTTCCCGGGTGTGCCAAAGTCGCCGCTGGGCATGGGGGTGCGTGACCTGGCCCACGCCGACGGTTCATCGTTGATGGCCGAGTCATAGCAGGAGCGGTCCAGTTCCATGGCTTTGCCCGGTTCTAGCGGCCACTCCCGGGCTCGATAGGTGACCTCGTCGATGTCCACCCCGTACCAGTCGAGGACGATGCTGTCGCGGTCGTTTTTGAGGTGGAGCGCATGGCCCGTGCAGAGGTAGCTGGGGAAGAACCCGCCATTGGCCGACGGTTCCCAGCGGCGGGCAAAGACCACGGCCCGGCCGGCTGGGACCAGCAGTGGCCGTGTCACCGGGCACCAGTCACGGTCGTGATCCCGGACTATGAGACCGAGCAGTTGGACTGGGTCGTCGCTGACGTTGGTGACCTCCAGGTACTCCCCGTAGGTGTCCTTTGTCGCATGTGGGTCCACCATGATCTCGGTTATCACCAGTTCCCCGGGGTCAGGCGGTCGTCCTGCCGGCATGGCCGGCATCATAAGGGGAGAAATGAGTAGCAGAATGGTCCACTGAAAGATCATGGATGCCTCCTTGCTGCGGTCGCTGGGGCAGGATTGCTCCATCCTCTATATCGGGAGGAGCAGGGGCAGAAGCACAAAAAATCGACCGGGCCCGCGTGGTGCCTGACTTGCAGCAATGGCTCGCGGACTGTACTATCGCGTGACGATTACGGAGGCACCTCATGCGCAATACTGGCTTTTTGTTTGCCGCAACTCTGATGTTTTTTGCCTGCAACAATGGTGGGACAACAATTACTGTTGCCGACGTTCCGGATGCGACCCCGACGACTGACGTATCTGCGGTCCCGGACGAGGCTTCCTCAGGGGAAGCTTCTGATGAGCCCGACCTCTATATCGAGCCGGAGTTGAGTTTCGATTCGGGACCGGACGCGCCATTTGTCGAGTGTGAGCCGGGAACCGGATGTTTTCTGGACCCCTGCGTGGGCAATGGCGATTGCCAGTCGAGCTGGTGTGTGGAGCACATGGGAGAGGCGGTTTGCACGGTTCCTTGCCAGGAGGATTGCCCCCCGGGATGGTCGTGCAAGCAGGTGGCGGGTGCTGACCCCGACGTGGTCTATATTTGCGTGTCCGATGTCTCGAATCTCTGCAAGCCGTGCAATGGTGGCGATAGCTGCAAGAGTCCCAGCGGTGCCGAGGACGTTTGCGTGGACTACGGCGACGAAGGTGCGTTCTGCGGTAGTGTTTGTGCTGAAGGCAGCGATTGTCCCTGGGGTTTTTCATGCGTTGATGCCCAGACCGTGGACGGCATCGCCACCATGCAGTGTGTTGCCGATGCCGGAGTCTGCCCCTGCACCTCAAGATCCGTGGAGTTGTCGCTCTGGACCGGCTGTGAAGTGGCTAATGAAATAGGTACCTGTCAAGGCATGCGGTTCTGTGCCGAAGCGGGTCTCACTGACTGTGATGCCACGGTCCCGGAATTGGAATCATGCAACGGTATCGACGACGATTGCGATGGCGAGGTCGACGAACCCAATGCAGTGGAGGGGGACTACATCAATCCTTGTAATGACGATAACCCCTGTACCAAGGATTCCTGCATGGGAGAGGCGGGTTGCGATCATCAAGTCCTCTCGGAAGGTGAGTGTGCGGATGGTGACTCTTGTACCGTGGGTGACCACTGCGAAGCTGGCGTCTGCACCGGGTTGCCCATTGTCTGCGACGACGACAATCCATGTACTGACGATCTTTGCAATGGTCTTGGCGGGTGCACTGCGGAGTTCAACGCCGGGCCCTGCGATGATGGTGACCCTTGCACCGTCAACGACCAGTGCAGCCAGGGCGAGTGCAGTGGTTTTGCGGTGGACTGCGAATGCCAGGACAACGCCGACTGTGCTGTTCTGGAAGATGGTGACCTTTGCAACGGGACGCTCTTCTGCCAACTCGACAAGTTGCCTTACCAGTGCTTTGTGGATCCGGGAACGGTGGTGACCTGCCCCGCACCGGAAGGGCCTGACGGAGTTTGCGTCAAGGCATCATGTGACCCGGGGACGGGCGAATGTGCACTGGTGCCGGATCACCAGGGTTTCGCCTGCGATGATGGCGACCCTTGCACCGTGGGTGATGCCTGTTTCGAAGGCGAATGCGGGGGCGGGGTGCCGGTGGTTTGCGACGATGCCAATGGCTGCACTGACGATAGCTGCGACGACAACAGCGGTTGCACCTTCGTGCCCAATGCTGAGCCCTGCGACGATGGTAACGACTGTACCCTCGGCGATCATTGCGGTGGCGGTGATTGCCTTTTCGAGGGGCTCGTAGACTGCGATGATGGCGATGTCTGCACCAATGATTCGTGTAATCCGCAGGGCGGTTGTCTGTACGCCCATAACAGCGCACCATGCGACGATCAGGACCTCTGCACGGCGGCAGACACGTGTGTCCAGGGCCAGTGTCAGGGCCAGATCGCGGTGGCCTGCGACGACCAGAACAACTGCACCAGCGATTCCTGCGATTCCAAGAAAGGCTGTCAGTACGTCCCCAACGACGGCAAATGTGACGATGGCAACCCGTGCACTCTCAACGATTTGTGCTCTGGTGGCCTTTGCGTTGGCAAGGGGTGGCTTGATTGTGATGATGCGAACCCGTGCACCAGCGATGCCTGCGACCCTGCGGGTGGTTGCGTTCACGCCGACAATGCTGCTCCCTGCGATGACGGCAATATCTGTACTCCCGTTGATACTTGCGCTCAAGGCGAGTGCCAGGGGAGCGGTGCGTTGGGTTGCGATGATCAGAACATCTGCACCGACGATTCGTGCTCGCCGGAGTCCGGTTGTGTGCACACCGCTAACGGAGCTGACTGCGATGATGGCAACCTCTGCACCCTCGCCGACATCTGCGGCGCCGGTTCCTGCAAAGGTACTCAGGCGGTCTCTTGCGACGACGACAATCTGTGCACCAATGATACTTGCACGCCGCTTCAGGGATGCATTCACACTTTCAATACTGCTCCCTGCGATGATGGCGATGCCTGCACCGTGGGCGAGAAGTGCGAATTGGGGCAATGCGCCGGCGGCGGGCAACTCAACTGCAACGACGGTAACATCTGCACCGCCGATAGCTGCGATGCCAACGTGGGCTGCGAGTTTTTGCCGACCGCCGGGGTCTGCACAGACTTCAACGCGTGCACCACTGGTGACGCTTGCGACAATGGGTCTTGCGTACCGGGCGGTGCCCTCGATTGTGATGACGACAATCCTTGCACCCTCGATACCTGCCACCCCGCCAACGGCTGCGAATACACGGCCATTGATGGTAGCTGTGACGACGACAATCAGTGCACCAAGACGGACACTTGCGTCGACGGCGTGTGTGTCGGTTCTGAACCCCTTGAGTGTCTCGACGGCAACCCTTGCACCGACGATGGCTGTAGTCCTGCCGCGGGCTGCACCTTCATCGCCAATGATGCCTCTTGCGATGATGCCAATGCCTGCACTACCCAGGATCAGTGCAGCCAGGGGGCCTGCGTCGGCGGGCCGGCCCTGACCTGCGATGATAGCCAGGAATGTACCAACGACTCTTGCGAGGCTGGTAGCGGCTGTCTCTACACTCCCGTGGCTGATGGCACGGCCTGCACCCAGGATGGTGGAATCGTCTGCCAGACGGGGACTTGCGTGGAGTACCAGCCCGGCAACAAGGTCTTCACTTACACCGGCGGCGCTCAGACTTTCACCGTGCCACCCGGGGTAAGCACTGTGCGGGTCGTAGTGGTTGGTGGCGGTGGTGGTGGTGCCGGCAGCCACTACGGCGGCGGCGGTTCAGGCTACGTTCTCTACGGCAATTACGACGTTGCTGGCGTGGTGACCGTGACGGTCGGCGGTGGCGGTAATGGAGGTGTTGCCAACACCAACGACGCGCCGGGCAGCAAGGGGGCAACCTCTTCCTTCGGGGGCTACTTGAGTGCCAGTGGCGGCAACGGCGGGAATACCAATGGCTCGGGTGGGGGTAATGGCGGCAGCGGTGGTGGCGGTGCCGGCAATTCCGGCTGCGCAGGAAAGGGTGGCCAGGGCGGGTCGGCCGGCCAGAACGGTTGCACCTATTCGGGCGGCAGTGGCGGTCATTTTGACAACCTGGCCGGGGCTGTGCTGGCCTCGTTGACTGCCGGGGCCGGCGGGGCTGCGGGCTCCTCTTCGCATAGCGGCGGCGGCGGTGCCGGCGGCCTACTCATCGACGGGGCCGGCCCCACTGCTGGCAACGGCGGTGCGAGTTGGTCCGGCAAAGGCGGTCAAGGACATGGCTCCGGCGGTGGCGCCGGCGGCTACAACGGCAGTCGCCCCACGGGCGGCAAAGGTGCCAACGGTGTCGTCTATGTTGAGTGGTAGAAACTCGGGCAGTTGCCGCTCAGTCGTTCTGCCAGAAGAGTGCGACTCCTGCGAGGATCAGTAGCAGGGGCAACGCCGTATTCCATCTGAGCCAACCAAAAAAGCCGCTTTGCGCCAGGAAGAACAGGACTCCGGCAACGACCAGCACCACGCCGAGAGAGCGACGCCGAGCCGGGAAGGTGGCGACGACCTCTTCGAGGTTGTTCTGGAAGGTCTCCAGCAGATTGCCGGAACTTCTTCCTTCCAGGGGGAGGACCAGCGCCAGAACAACATAAAGCACGATGCCAATGCCGCTGGCCAGACCGAGGAGAGAGAAGGCGAGTCGAACCACTGACGGCCGCACGCCAAAGACCTCGGCCAGGCCGCCACAGACTCCCCAAACAACTGTATCAGTGCCGCTACGATAGAGTCCCATCATGCCGCCCACCTCAAACCAGGTGGCGGCGCTTCTCGCGCCCCGGACGTCCAGACCGATAGACCGCCACCTGATCCAATTTCCCCACCTTGAGACCGGTCAACTCCTCAAGCTGCTGGCGGAATTCGTCACGGAATAATACTCCGGTCTTTTCGAGGGCCGCCCCCGGACGGAAGAAGACCTTGCAGCGCACTTCCAACTCTCCGTCCTTGGTCTGCTTGCTGGTGCAGGCCACGGAATCCACTCCGGAAATGGTCTTGCCCACGAAAGCGGCAATGTCCACAACTGCCTCTGGCTGCACCGTGAAGGTCCCCGAGTCATCCTCTCGCACCAGATAACCGTGTCGTGCAGTGCGCCGGAACTGGGCCACCAGAAGCAACCCGGCGAAGAGCAGCGTGCCGGTGGCTATCAGGAGCACCGTGGCGATGGTCGTGGCCCCGAGCAATGGCAGGCGCGTGAGCGTGTCCCGGGCCCGGTCGATGATCTGCAGTCGGTCGGGAGAGAGGCTCCCCGTCGCCAGGGCTATGGTCAGCAGTGAGGCTGCCGCCAGGGCCAACGAGAAGAGGGCCGTGATGATGCGGTTGAGCGCATGCATGTCGCTACTTGACCCGCTTGGGCGGAGTTTCTTTAACTACTTCCGGCTCCGGGAAGTGCACCCCGACGACGTTGATATTGCACTCGACCACCGTGCGCCCCAGCATGGTCTTGACCTGGGACGAGATATTGTTGCGCAGTCGCTCTGAGACTTCTTCAAGCGGGTAGCCATATTCGATGACCACGTCGATGTCGAAGGCGACCTCCTCGTTACCCACCTCGGCCAGAATGCCATCGCCCAGTGCGTCGCCGCCCTTCAACTTGTTGAAGAAGCTGGCCTTGCCCAGTCGGTGCAATCCCTCAACTCCTCTCGCGGAGTGGCCTGCAATCTGGTTTACAACTTCGGGGGTCAATGTGACGTTTCCTTTAACAGTGCCCATCTGGAGCCTCCGTTTGGTGTTGATTGGTGAGTGCACCCGGGGTTTCCCTCCAGTGCCCTTACACTTTAGGGCGCACCGAGGGGGCAAGTCAAGGACCGTAATCTGGCTTTCTCCATCCTGCGAAATCGGGTATACTCCACCACCTTGAGGTTTTCGTCGGAGGTAAGATGGTCCGGTATCGCCGTTGTTTCATGGTTCTCCTACTGACCCTGTCATGGGCATCTCCGGTCCTCGCCCAGGAGCCGAAGCGCGGGGCTGACTCCGCACCCATCGCCCTGGAACTGGCTGAGGCTCTGAAGGCTGTTCGCTTTGACCCGAAGCCGCCGAAACTGATTAGGGACGTGCACTACACCACCAGCAATGAGCGGCACCTGCGACTCTTTCGTGATGTCGCAAAAGAGCTCGGCGGTATCCAACTGGGGGTCGGGGCGGAGCAGAACTACCTGCTGGCTGGCTGGAGCCGACCAGAGCTGGTCATTTGCATGGATTTCGACCAGTACATTACTGACATTCATGTAATCTACGGGCTGCTGTTCGGCGAGGCAAAAACAGCCGAGGAACTGACTTCCTGGTGGGCTGCAGAGAGCAAAGAGAAGTTCGCCGCTCTCCTTGAGCAGGAGGTGACGGACCCGCAACGGCGAAAGGTGTTGGCCACCATGCACCGGCGGGACGGGCCCTCCATCGCCCGCCACCTCGGTCGTCAGCGCGCCAACTACAAGAAGCTTGGGCTGGAGACCTGGCTGACCCAGCCCGAGCAGTTCGATTTCGTGCGGGGATTGTGGGCGCAAGGCCGCGTGATTCCTGTGCGTGGTGACCTCACCGGACCCAGCACCCTGAAGGACATCGGGGCTGCGGCCAGCCGTTTTGGATTGCCGGTAAGGCTCTTCTATCTCTCCAATGCAGAGTATTACTTTGAGTACCGTGACGGGGACTTCAGAGCCAATATCGCGGCGCTGCCCTTCGACGACCGCAGTGTGGTCCTCCATACGCACCCAACCAAACATGATTACATGTACTTCCATCATTCCGGCGAGAACTTTCGTGCCTGGGCCACCAACCCGAAAGTGAAGTGGTTTCGGGCTGTGAAGCGATATGGCGAGAAGGCTGGCGATGAGCTTCTCCTGGAGATCATGAAGGTACCCGCCGATGTCTTGAAACCAAGCCCCCCCAAGAAGAAGAAATAGCAATATGGCGCTGCTCTCTTTGCGAAATGTCGGCATCTCTTTTGGCCAGCCCCCCCTGTTGGACGGGGCTGACCTGCAACTTGAACGCGGCGAGCGGGTTGTTCTTGTGGGGCGCAACGGCTCGGGCAAGACCAGTCTGCTGAAGTGTCTGGCGGGCTTTCTGGAACCCACCTCCGGGGAGCGCTACGTCGAGCCGGGCCTGCGCATCTCATATCTTCCCCAGGAAGTCCCCATAGAATTGACCGGGACCATCTATCAAGTGGTTGCCGGAGGGCTGGCGCGCCAGGGAGAGTTGTTGACAGAGTACCATTTTGCGGCGGCCGAAGTGGCCCACTCGTCATCTCCCGGGAAGCTGGCGCGTTTGGCCAGGGTCCAGCAGGAACTGGAGCTGGCCGACGGTTGGCAGCTCTATCAGCAGGTCGAGCGGACCCTTGCCGACCTCTCCTTGAACGGCCAGGATGACTTCACGACGCGTTCGGGCGGCGTCAAGCGCCGTGTACTGTTGGCCCGAGCCCTGGTGGCTCGTCCCGATCTGCTGCTCCTGGATGAGCCCACGAATCACCTGGACATCGAGACCATCGGCTGGCTCGAGGGCCGGCTGCTGCGCTTTGAGGGAACCTTGTTGCTGGTAACCCACGACCGCATGCTGGCTCGTCATGTCGCCAACCGCATTCTGCAGATTGATCGAGGCCAGGTTACCAGTTGGGATTGTGACTACGACACTTTTCGCGAGCGCAAGGTGCAGCAGTTGGAAGTGGAAGCGGCCAATTGGAGCGCTTTGGACAAGAAGCTGGCCAAAGAGGAGACCTGGGTTCGCAAGGGAATCAAAGCGCGCCGAACCAGGAATGAAGGTCGGGTGCGAGCTCTGGAGAAACTGCGTGAGCTGCGTGTCCAGCGCCGGGAAGAACTGGGCCGGGCAAAGCTGAGGCTGCAGCGGGTCAAGCGCTCCGGCGACATGATCATGGAGGCCGAGGAGGTCTCTTTCGGCTATACCAATGATCTGATCATCGAGAACTTTGGCTGCCGCATCGTCCGAGGCGACAAGTTGGGCATTCTCGGAGCCAACGGCTCAGGGAAGACCACCTTGCTGCGACTGCTCCTGGGGGAGTTGCAACCGGGGGCTGGCAAGGTGGGCCACGGCGTTGAGCTGGAGGTGGTCTATTCCGACCAGCTGCGCTCCTCCATTGACCCGGAGCAGTCAGTCCGCGAGGCGGTGGCGGATGGCCGGGAAATCTTCATGTTCGATGGGCGCGCCATGCATATCTACGCCTACCTGGCGAACTTCCTCTTTCCCCGCGACCGGGTCGACATGCAGGTGGCGTCACTCTCCGGCGGCGAGCGTAATCGACTGGTCCTGGCCCGGCTCTTCACCTACCCTTCCAACGTGTTGGTTCTGGACGAACCAACCAACGATCTTGACGTCGAGACGCTGGAGTTGCTGGAAGAACTGCTCATCGGCTATACCGGCACCTTGCTCCTCGTCAGCCATGACCGAGAGTTCCTCAACAACGTGGTGACCAGCACGTACGCCCTGGAGGGAGCCGGTGCCGTGGTCGAGTACGCCGGCGGCTACGACGATTGGCTGGCCCAACGGCCGGTGCCGGTGGCGGAGAGTGCGGTGGCGGCACCAAAGACTCCTCGGGTGCGCCCGGTGCGCCCCCGCAGGCTGTCCTTCAAAGAGACGCAAGAGCTGGCCGCACTGGAACCCCTCATCGACGAACTCGAAGGCGAAAAGGCGGTCCTCTTCGAGAAGCTGGCCGACGCAGAATTCTATCGGCAGCCCGGGGATGCGGTGGCTGTTGCCAGACGTCGCAGCACCGCAGTGGAAGGTGAGCTGGAGATTGCCTACGCTCGTTGGGAAGAGTTGGAGACCATCAAAGAGGGTCAGGGAGAGTAGGTGAAGGGCAGCGTGACACCCTCCAGAGCCGGGAGCGGGTCGCCAGGGCCCCACGTCTTGAACTCCACCGAGAAGCGGATGAAGCGGTGGCAATCGACGGCATCAATACTGTTGGTCCAGGGGGTGGCGTTGCCAGCGTCGGGCACTCCTCCGCTGCCCGGGGCTCCCTGGATGCTGAAGATGACCTTGTTCGCCAATGGAGCGGGTACCAGTGCGGGTTCTCCGTAGTCGGGGCAGTCCACGCCGGTATCGTAGAAGAGTGAAACCGCCTTCTTCTGGTACTCGGCGGAGTATTCGTCCACCAGGAACGAACCGTCAACGGGGTAGACGAAACCCACTGGCACGTCAGTTTCGAAGCGAATGCGGCCCTCGCCTCCATGTCCACCGCGACCCTGGCCCGGCACATCAACCGTGCTGCTGCATCCCCCGCCCTGTTTGATATCCCCGGCCCCTCCACCAATTGCTTCATAGATGCCATAATCTCTGACGGAGTGGGCCTTGACCAGGATCGCCCCGCCGCTGCCGCCTCCGCCGCCGGCTCCGAAGGACCCGCCGGTGCCGCTGCCCGTGTTGACCCCGCCGGTACCGCCGTTGCTGCGGATAGTGCCCTGCATGAGCAGCATGGAGGCGGTTTGCAGGTGCACTGCGCCGCCCCCTCCGCCTCCGCCCGAGCCGGGGTTAGGTCCGGCGACATTGGTCCAGCCTGCTCCTCCGCCTCCGGAACCGCCTTCCAGCGGCTCCAGCGAATGGACACCATAGACGGGGCCGCCCGCGGCCTCTTCCGGGCAGCCTCCCACCTGGCCGATTTCGCCGTAACCGCCGCCCCCGCCGCCCCCGGCGAAAGCCCCAGCCCCAGGTGAGCCGGAGCCCAGCGAACCTGCACCGCCCCCCGGGCCGGAACCGCCCTCGCCGTCGCCGGCTAGGCCGCCCGTGCCGCCGCGGTAACCACCGGGGCCGGGGAGACCGCCGGCACCTGCCTCCGGCGGTCCAGGTTGCGAACAGCACATGGAATAGGCAGTGCCGGCCTGGTAACCGCTGACATCGATGGTGCCCAGCACATCCAGGTTGCCCTGGGAGTAGACACGCAGCGGCTGGTCTCCCACCGCGGTGACGGTCACTCCTGCCGGGATAGTAACGCTACTGAAGAAATACGGCCCGCCGTTGGTATCGAGTTCGATGTCCGCCAGGGGCGCAAAGGCGCCGTCAACCCCGGTCCCACCGTCTACGCCTCCCTGGGTCGGCGCCCAGGTTGGTACCGGTACCGGGTTCTTGACAATGCCGTCGGTCATGGGGATACCAGTGCGCAGCACAATGCGGCCACCGCCGCCGTCGCCGCCATAGCACCACGCCAGTTGATTGGAATCGGTGCAAATGTTGCCTCTGCCGCCGCGGGCTGAGAGCAGCCCCTGGGCGAGAGTCAACTCTGCCGCGGTCTCCAGGAGGATTGCCCCGCCGCTGCCGCCACCGCCACCGCCAGAGAAATCACCGATGCCGCCGTCGCCACCGTCGGCATCGATCCGTCCGCTGATGTTAATGGAGCTGCCGGCGCGCAGCGCCACCGCACCGCCGCCACCGCCGCCGCCGGCACCAGGAGCATCATCGATGTCGACGATTCCGTTACCGCCCCCGGCGGGGTCCCCTGGGGTGCGGTCGTAGGGGCCTCCGCCACCGCCACCCGAGCCACCTTCCAGGTCCACCAGAGCGCTGGTGCCGTAGTCGGGTCCGCCGCTGCCAGCGGCGTTGGCATTGAACGCCATGCCGTCGGCCCCGAACGCACCAAATCCGCCGCCACCGCCGGGGGAGACGAAGGTCACGATGGCGGTGGACACTCCTCCGGTTCCCAGCCCCATGCCTTCACCGTCCGTCCCGGCCTCCAGGCCACCGGCGCCGCCGCTGCCGCCATTGGAGCCTCCCGCCACGCCGGCCCCACCCAGAGGGGAATTGCCGCCATCGATGCCGAGGGCATCATCGCCGTTGTCGCCGGCAACCGTGATAAGACCTGCAATATCGACCTCACCCTGCACCAGGATTTCAAGCGGGGCGATGCCAGATGCCGAGACCGTAACGTCCTCGGGAATGTGAACGGAGGTGTACTGGAAGGGGCCGTTGGCGGTATCCAGGATGACGTCAGAGACCGGTGCGAACTCGCCGTCGCTACCGTCACCAAAACCAGCCGCAGCAGGGGTCAAAGTGCTGTTGGTACCCCACAGGGCAGTGGTCGCGGCAGGGTCGGACATGGAGTCGTCATCAAAGGGCTCCTCGATGGCTCCGGAGATGACCGGGACATCTGGTTCTGCATTCATTTCAACGGCGTCTTCACCCACTGGCAGGTCCGGCTCCTCCGCGGCATCTGCTACCGGGGGCAGGTCGGGGGCGACGTCGAAGGTGAGCTCTGGGGAGACGTCGGGCGAGCCTGGAGACCAGGAACTGTCACCCTCCACCAGGATATCGTCGGTGAACGTCTCCTTGCCATGTGGTGACCGCTGGTCCCCCTCCGGGGCCCTGGCGTCGGCCACAAAGACAACGTCGTCGCCCGGCGCCCCAGACGAATCAATGTTGGCATTGGTCGACGAACAGGCTAGAGACAGGCCCATAACCAGGAAGCACGTGCGGGTCATCATGAGCGCCCTCCAAAAACTGAATTCAGGTACCCGTCAAGCCTACACTCGGCAAGGGTGGGTTGCAACGCACTTGCGCAGCCGATATCCGCTACTATATTCTTGGCATGTGGCTGCTCATGTTCATCGCTGTTCCGGCCGTCGAGTTGATGCTTCTCATTGAAGTTGGTGGGAGGATCGGCGTTCTGCCGACCATCGCTTTCATCGTTGCCACCGGGGTCGCCGGCTGGAGCCTGCTCAAGTACCAGGGGATTGCTACCATGCGCCGGATCCGCGGGGAGTTGCAGGCAGGCCGCATGCCTGCAGCGGAGATGGTGGGTGGTCTCGTCTTGCTGGGGTCAGGTCTCTTTCTGTTGACTCCAGGCTTTCTTACCGATGCGGTAGGGTTCCTGATGCTGGTGCCGACTATCCGGCAGGCCGTGGCAAAGGGGCTGCTCAGGCGCTATCAGGGAAGGATCATTCGGCCCGGTGAGTTCAAGGGCCCCTTCCCCTTCTAGCCTGCATTAGCACTCCACGATCTGAATCTTGAAATTGAGAGGCTTGCCAGCCAGAGGATGATTGAGGTCGATGGCGACCTCCGTTGTCGTGACCTCGGAGATTATTGCCGGGACCTGCTGGCCGTTGGGCATCGCCAGGGCGACGGTCATTCCCTGTACTGGTGTCTGGCCCTGGGGATACTGGTTTCGTGGAAAGCGGCGAACAGCGTCTGCGTTCCATTCTCCGTACGCCTCAATCGCTTCCAGGTGAATGGTTTTCTCCTCGCCCACTGACATGCCCACCACGGCTTCGTCGAATCCCGCGATCAACTGACCTGCGCCCACGGTGAATTCCAGTGGTTCGCCGCGGGTGAAGGAACTGTCGAACTGAGTGCCGTCATCGAGGCTGCCTTCATAGTGAACCTTGATTGTGTCGCCCTTGGATACTGCCATCTTTCATCCTCCTTTGCCGCACCGGGGAAACCGCCTGGTGCGAGGGTTGGACCCTCCTGTGCGGCGTCAGTCAAGCAGGGAAGTGGCCGAAAGTCAAGATGGCTGCCCGCAGTTTTTCCATAACGCGGTGAGCCAATACTCTGTTTCTTCTTGGTTACTTGCGTCCATTATACGGAATCATTTGCGGTGAAAGTTGGGGTCTGGCAGCGCCGATCGGATCGTTAGTTTTGCTAGTGCCTCAGGCTACCGGAAGAGCCGCATTTCCCCATGATCACACGGGGGCAGCGAAAATGGTACGACGGGCCAAAACAGTTTTCGTAAAAAAGTTTTGCCAACTGTTTGACAGGGGGGCGGAATCTGGGACAGCCTGTCGCAATCACCGGCAAGCGGTTGGCAAGAAATCGGAACGAATGCAACGAGGGGGCAAGGCATGATGCGACGCAGGAAAGTAGTGATCGTGGAAGGGATTATCGGAGCTGGCAAGAGCTCGTTGACCAGAGAACTCGGTGCGGCCCTGGGAGATGATACCTTGATCCAGATGGAGCCGGATGAAGCCAACGATGCCAATCCCTATCTGGCAGATTTCTACGGTGACCAGGCGCGCTGGGCTTTTGTCATGCAAGTGCATTTGCTGCAGGCCCGCTACCGGATGCATCTTCAGGCACAGTGGCACGCCATGAGCGGCGAGGGCCATGCC
Organism: uncultured Pseudomonadota bacterium; assembly: GCA_937884235.1. Taxonomy (GTDB): domain Bacteria; phylum Myxococcota_A; class UBA9042; order CAIXZC01; family CAIXZC01; genus CALGBT01. The sequence goes on along the minus strand of CALGBT010000815.1, from coordinate 3,165 downwards.
GTCCTCGACCGTAGTTACTTCGGTGATACCTGCTTCGCGCGGCTGCAACTCAAGAATGGTGGAATGACCCAGCGGGAGTTCAATACCTATCGCGATATCTACCACGCCATGACAGCCTCAGTGATGTTGCCCAACGTCTGTGTCCGGATGTTGGTTGCCCCGGAGATCTCACGCAATCGCATTGAGTCGCGCATGTCGCAGCGCGAAGGGCGGCGGTGTGAGTCCGGCATCGATCTCCGTTACCTGATGGACCTCGACCGCGAGATTTCCCACATGGTGTCGATTCTGCGGCAGCAGGGCGTGACAGTTATTGATATGCCCTGGGATGTGGATCGGGAGTCTCCCGAAGCCCGCAAGATGGCAGTTGACAGCCTCGCCGCTCGCATTGCTGAAGAGTGTCCGCCGGACTCCTTCCTCGACCTCCACCGACGAACCCTCTAGCCGAATCTAGCGCAGCGAAAGATCTGCCGCAGATGTCTGCAACTCCCCCAGCATGCTCTTCTTGAGCTTCGCCAGGCGGTCGAAGCGAACCCGATCCCGAGCCGAATGGTACTGGGCGGTGGGTTGCTTGACAGTGCCGTCGATGGTCAAGGTCGGGAATTCGTAGAACTTCGCCTTCGGAGAGTGTTGGGCCAGGGCGGGAGCGGATAGCAGGCCGATGGCAGCAGCCAGCAGGAGCAGGGTTCCTTTCATTTCTTCCTCCAGTAGTAGGGCCTTGGTGGGGCCACGGGTCACGGCGCTTACGTTCGCGGGCCGCCCCGGTTCTGACTTTCTTTACATAGACTGCCGACCACCGTAGGCTGGGAGGCCATGGAGGTCGACGCATGGGCAGACGTACAGTGATTTGGACCATTGTCGCAGTCGTTGTTGTCACTCTGTCAGGAGCCGCTCAGGCCGCCCCCGGCGGGCCCCTGTCCAGCTTGCTGCCTGGCTATCCGTCATGGCCGCCCGAGAGCAGCGTCGGGGCAGATTCGCCGTGGCATCCAGTATCCCTGGTCACCAGCTTCATTCATCATGTGTTCTTGCGACCGACGATACTACCCCATCTGCCAATGGAACCGGGTAGGGCCATCACGGTTGCTCCCGGCAGGGAATTGGACGCTGCAGGATTGGGGCGCGTCCAGGGTGTGCTCCGCCGTCGCCTGGACAACCTTGTCATCACTGAGGCCATGATCTCGATCCGGGGCCACGAACTGGTCATTTGGATCCCCGGATCTGTGTCCATGGACTCCATGCTCCTGGAGAAGGCGCTGGTGGCAGATGTTGACCTTCGATTCCAGTTGGTGGAAGAGGAAGGGGCGATTTCGGAGAGAGTGTTCAGCTGGCTGCCGGAGTACGTCAAGGAGAAGGGCGAGGAAGCGAACCAGATAGGTGTGAACCAAGGGTATGGTGGGCAACTCCTCAAAGCGCCGCGGCGAGACCTTCTGGAGGCATATGTCGACTGGATTACACCTCGGATATCCATGACCCCGTCATTCGCCATCGGTACTCAAACGCGCCTCGAAGGGGCCGCCCCAGAATATCTCCTCTACGTGCTGGATGGGGAGCCGTGGCTTACGGGGACGGACGTAGCGGAGGCCGTCGTCGGTTCCAACGAATGGGGCGAGGCGTATGTTTCCGTTAATTTCACGGCGTCAGGTGGCCAACGCTTCGGCGAACTGAGCGGCCAGAGCGTGGAGCGCAAACTGGCCATTATTGTGGACGGTGAAGTTGTCTCGGCCCCGGTAATCAAAGAGCAGATCAACGGTGGCAGGGCGCAGATAACTCTTGGCCGCGGCAAGCCGGAGGAGATGCTTGCTGAGGCCCGAAGTCTTGCGGCGCGACTATCCAGCGGCTACCTGGGGGTCGACCTGGCGGTGTCATCAGTCGAGATTGTTGGTCGCACGACTGCATCGAAACTGATTGTTCTCGGTTGGTGGCTGCTGCCAACCGTGCCGGGGCTCCCCGCCTTTCACAGCCAATTGCATGCACTTCTCTTTGCCTCGCGAAAGTAGTTCGCGCCGAGTCCACGCAAGTCAGTTGTTGGGATGCGCTCTCTTGTAGGGCAGAAGTGAGGCGCAGAATCGCCTAGTACCAGCCGGCCTCGCGTTGCCATGCGACCACCGCTGCCACCGATTCCTGCGCGGGGTAGGGCGAATGGCCCAGTTCCTCGGTGGCTTTGGCGTGATCGGCCTGGCCATTGCTGCGCAGAACCTGCAGCGAGGCACTCGTGAATTTCGCCCGCTTGCCGGTCAGTCGTCCCCAGGTCACCGAGAAGGGGGCTGCAAACCGAGCCAGCCACATGGGGCAGACCCAACCTGGGGCTTTTCTGCCAGTCACCGCAGCGACGATCCCTGCCAGCTCCACCACCGATAGATAGTGACCCGTGATCAGGTAGCGCTCACCGGAGCGCCCTTGCTCCACCGCTGCGAGGGCAGCCTTGACCACATCCCTGACGTCGACGAAATCATAGCCGCCGGGAATGAGGGCCGGGAACTTGCCGGTGGCCAGGTCCCGTATCGTCTCGCCCATGTGCGACACCTTGTAATCGTGGCCACCAATAACGCCGGACGGATTGAGGACCACCGCGTCGAGGCCTCTGGCCACCGCCGCCTGAATAGCCTCTTCACCCAGGGCCTTGGTGCGGCTATAGGGGAGGGGGTTCTCGGCAGGCTTGACCAGACCGTTCTCTTCGGTGATGGCCTGGTCGCGAGGGTACTCCGAGATGGCATGCAAGGAACTGAAATGGATGAGCTTGCGAACTCCAGCCTTGAGGCAGGCCTCGGCCACGTTGCGCGGGCCCTCGGCGTTGACCCGCAGTTGGTCGTCTCCCACGGATCCATCCACTGAAATGTTGGCCGCGCAATGAAACACGACTTCGGCTCCGGCACAGGCCTGGTCCAGCGAATCGGGGTCGAGGACGTCTCCCGGGACTTGCTCAACCGTGAGTCCTTCGATGCCGCGTACATCCGACCGAACCAGTGCCCGGACCTCGTGGCCCTGCTCCAACAGCACTCGAATCAGGTTGCAGCCGATATGGCCGGACGCACCGGTGACCAATACTAGCATATTGCCTCCCTTGCCTGATCCAGGCGGCTTACGTACATCCCGCAATTGGAGCCGATGCGGTTCTCTTCAAGCTCTCCGATGCTGAGGATGGTCGTGTAGCCAGCCTCTTCGAAGCGG
>CALGBT010000814.1 GCA_937884235.1 uncultured Pseudomonadota bacterium | reverse complement strand
TTGATGTGGCGCGGCCCCTTCTCATCGGCGTAGATGAAGGGGAGGTTGATCTCAGTCTCTTCAGAAACCGAAAGCTCCACTTTGGCTTTTTCTGAGGCCTCCCGGATGCGCTGGAAAGCAACAAAATCTCCACGAACATCCACACCTTCCCGCTCCTGGAAATCGTCCATTAGCATGGTGGAGATGCGCATATCAATGTCCTCTCCACCAAGAAAGGTATCACCATGGGTGGCCTTCACCTGGAAAACACCCTGCCCCACTTCGAGAACCGATATGTCAAAGGTACCGCCCCCGAGGTCGTAAACCGCGATGAGACCGCTCGCTTCCTTGGTCAGCCCATACGCCAGGGCCGCAGCCGTGGGCTCGTTGATGATGCGGAGAACCTCGAGACCGGCGATGCGGCCAGCATCTCTGGTCGCCTGCCGCTGCGCATCATTGAAATAGGCAGGTACCGTGACCACCGCCTGAGTTACCTCGGTGCCAAGATACTCCTCTGAGAACTGCTTCAGAGAACCCAGCACAAAAGCAGAGATCTCCTGGGGGGAGTAGAGTCGCTCGGCAACCTCCACGTGAGCATCACCGTTACCTGCCGGGGCGATGCGGAACGGCGAAAGCTTCTTCATGCGCTCGACCTCGGGGGTATCGTACTTGCGCCCCATCAGCCGCTTCACCGCGTAGACCGTATTCTCTGGATTGGCAACTGCCTGACGTCTCGCAGCCTGCCCCACCAGTCGCCCCTCTTCTGAGAAGGCCACAACTGACGGCGTCGTCCTGCCCCCCTCCTGATTGGATATCACCGTCGGCGTCCCGCCTTCCATGGTCGCAACACATGAAAAAGTGGTACCTAGGTCGATTCCTATTGCCTTGCCCATTAGCTACTCCTGTCTACCGACGTGGTTTCGCCGCCCTCGCTACCTAACCCACGGTCGTCATACGCGTAATAGTTATAGTAAGCGTACGTCTTCGACCGGTAATAGTAGTACCTGTACGAATGCTTCTCGACGTCAAATCCATTAAGGACCACGCCGACATCGTCATCCAGTAGAGGATACAACATTCTGCGTGCTTCTCTCAAGCCTTCCTTTGTCGTCCTTCCTGCGCGCACCACTAGCACCAGCACGTCGACAAGGGAGCAGACTATTTTGGCATCGGCCACCGCCAGCAGCGGCGGCGAATCAAAGAGGATGATATCATACTCCAAAGCAAGCTCATCAACCATCTCGCCAAACTTCGGGGACTCCAACAGTTCCAGAGGATTGGGGGAGAGAGAGCCACACGTCAAGACATCCAGGTTCTCCACTGGAGTCCGCCTGGTGTATTTGGAAATTGGGGTGGTTCCCATGAAATATTCCGTAATGCCAGGACGACGCGGAATACCAAAAAGCCCGTGTACCCGAGGCCGACGCATATCCGTATCGATAACCAGTGTACGGGAACCGGCGAGGGCCGCCACCGCAGCCAGATTGCAACCAACCGTCGTCTTCCCCTCCTTCGGACCAGGACTGGTCACCAGCAACCGCCGAGGACGAGGCCTGCCACCGGAAAAGAAGAGATTGGTCTTAATGGTTCGAAAATGCTCTGCCACAGAAGACTTCGGCATATGATGGACAAACAACTCCGGGCAATCATGGGCAGTACCCGGCTCCGGTCGCTCAGCGTCTTCCACCAGCGGCACCAGGCCCAGAAAGTCAACTTTCCCGATGGCCTCGATGTCCTCGCGGGTCTTGAGAGAACTGTCCAGCGACTCGACAAAATAGGCCGCACCCACCCCCAGCGCGATGCCGATAACCAGACCCACCAACACGTTCATCTTCTTGTTCGGCCGCACCGGTTTGTCAGGCATGGACGCATAGTCCTGAACCCTGATGTTGTTGGTCTCCACTTGTGAACTCAAAGTAGTTTCACCATATCTGGTCTTCACATCCTGATAGACAACCTGGGCCTCGTCCAGACGCTTCTTCAGGGGGACGTAGTCGGTCTCCAGCTTCGCCAATTCCGCCTCCTCCTCCAGCGCCCCTTCCAACTGCGAGAGCAGGCTCTCTTCCATTTCCTGCGCCTTGGCCAACTTGTTCTCGGCAGACTGGAGCTTCTCCTTTAGCCCAAAGAGCTCAGCCTCAAGTAGAATCCTTGCCTCCGTTTGCAGCGCCTTGCGCACCAGCGAGCGCTGCCCGTACGCGGCCTGCATCACCGGATGCTTGGGACCGTAACGTGCAGCCGTCTCCCTAACCTTGGTATCCAGATCCACCAGTCGGACCTTCAGCGAGGTAATGCTGGAGCTCTGCACCAGAATCGGATGGGAAGCACCGGCCAAATCCTTCTCGAGAAGCAGTGCTTCCAAATGCACGATACTGGAGTTGAGTTCCCGCCTCCCACGGCTTGCTCGTTCGTCCGCCAGACCAATGGTTGCCGCCACGAACTTCTCGTTAAGCATTCGCAGCTTCGCCTGCACCTGCTCCTTTCGACTGGACAGGCTCGACATCGCATGGCGCCGCTCGAACTCCAGGACCCTTGCCTCGGCAGCCTCCTTCTCCTGTCGCAGCCGAATGGTCATGCTGCGCAGTTCGCTGATGGCCTCCGCGACAACTCGCTTCTTGTATTCCAGATTCTCATCTTTGAACTCGGTAACCAGCACGTTGGCGATTTCCTGCGCCATCAACGGATCACTGTGTTCAACACTCACCAGGACAAACTGGCTGTCTGTACGCGGCTCGACATTGATGCTGGTTCGAAGCAACTCCACCGCGTCGATCTTCGCCATTTCACGCCGCATCTCTTCTGGGCCCAGAGCAGGGTGCCTCCGGTCCAGACCCAGAAAGTGTGGGTCGAGGCCAAGCGCAAGCCGGTCTACCACCCGCTTCACCAAACGACGGCTTCGCAGAATCTCATACTGAGTCTGCATGTACTCCTTCATGCTCCAGTAATCCGAAGAACCGAGTTCCATGACCTCCTGGACTCGGGAAAGGACGGTGGGGCTCCGGCGCTCAATGATGACAGTGGCTGTGGCCCGAAAAATGGGAACCTGACGAGTTGCGAAGAGGACAGAGAGGCTGACCGCCACTATCACAATAGCAATGGCAAACCACTTCCGCTGCTCAAGGATCCCGAGAAACAGCCTGAGGTTGTCGGCTATTTCACTCCGTTTGTC
>CALGBT010000813.1 GCA_937884235.1 uncultured Pseudomonadota bacterium | reverse complement strand
GATGCCCAGGCCGATGTCTCCGGCCGCGGCGATGTAGGTCAGGATGCCAATCAGGATGGGGCCGACGCAGGGGGCGACCACCAGACCCATGACGAGGCCGAAGATGAAGGCCCAGATGAGGTTGCTCTTCTGCTTACTGTGCAGAGCTTGCTTGATGCCGGCGAACTCCATCTGCGGCAGCACGCCGAGGCTGGAGGCCCCGATGCCGATGAAGAGCAGAGCAATGGCCCCCATGACGTAGGGATTGTTCATGATTCGGCCCACCGCGCCGCCCCCCAGGGCCGCGGCGACGCCCGCGGCGGAGTAGCTGACGGCCATTCCCAGGACGATGACAGCGGCGATGATGACTCCGGACCACATGGACTTCTTCTCGCCGCCGGCGGAGAAGAACCCGAAGATCAGGAGGTAAGATGGATAGGCGCAGGGCGTGAGGCTGGCGGCGATGCCGGCCAGGAAGACCAGCAGCAGGGTCAGGAAGAGCCCCTTGCTTGCCAACCAACCTGCCACAGAGTCATCTTCCATGGCCCCGGACTCCAACCGCGTTGCGAAGCGGTCAGGAGGTTCAAACCCTGCCAGCATCCAACTTGGTTTCTCGCTTTCCCCGGGTTCGAAGCGGACCACCCATGGCAATCCCCGGATCCCGTAGGCGTCCCATACCCATTGGTTTGCTTCGGCATCCATGTCGACTTCGACTTTGATCCAGTCTTCCAGGATTGCCGTGACTTTGGGGTCCTCGAAGGTCTTGTGCTTGAGCTCCAGGCAGCTGGTGCACCAAACGGCCCAGCCGTCCACCAATAGTGGCCTCCCCTGCTCCTTGGAGAGCCGGAATCCCTCTTTCAGATCCGTGAGCCAGCCGGGGGCCGGTCCGCCGGCTTCTTCACCCGGTGCGACCTTGTTCAGTACTGCCCCAAAGGCGCTGGTGGAGGAGAATGGTCCGGCGGCCGCATCCCCGAACAGCGTCTGGTCCTTGATGAAGGTTCCATCTGCCTTGAAGAAGCCGATCCAGGGGAGGTTGTCGCCGACTTCATACTGCTCGACGAAGCTCTCGTTGACCTCATCCATGGTATCGAGTTTGACCAGGACGAAGCGATTCATGGTGTCGCTCAATTCGTCGGCACTGAGGATGTCATGGAAGAGTTTCTTGCAGGGCTTGCACCAGCTTGCCCAGCAGTCCACCAGCAGGGGCTTGTTCTCGGCCTTGGCCGTTTTCTGGGCCTCGGCGAAGCTGGTTTGCCAGACCAACTCGACTTTCTTGGCAGGGGCTACCTGGGGAGTATCTGAGATTGTCTCCCCGGCAGCTTCGACAGCCGGCGCTTCGGCCGGGACGTAGAAGAAGGCTCCCACCAGCATGAACAGGGCAATGCCGGCAGCGAATCCGGCAACAAAGCGCAGTGCCTTCTGCCAGCGGTTGAGCATGAAAGCATGGGCCACCAACAACTTGTAACCGCCGCCAACCGACACGGCCAGCAGGACGATGGCTACTAGGATGGCAAGGACTCTTGGGCTCATTGGTGTTACCTCCTTGTGCAAGAGGCTAAGTCTGGCTAACGCCAAACACAAGCAAAAGTGCCGTGAACTTGACGTTGCTTAGGATCCACGGGACAATATCAAAAGAATTGCCGTCGATGCGCGTGCGTGAGCGTTCGCGTGAGGCGAATTGGAGACGAGGACAAAATGGTTGATGCCCGCATGCTAAAGCGCCTGGTTGGCCTCCTGACGTTAATGGTCGTCTGCGGACTGGCAGGTTGCCCGAGTACTACCCCGAGTAGTGATGTCGGGTCGGATGTCGTTGATCTGGTTGAGACGATTGAAGATGTAGTGCCCGAGACTGTGGACATAGTGGTGCCGGCCATTCCCAAGCTGGTGGTCACGGTGAAGGAAGTGAAAGACCCTCCCTGCGCCTGTCCGGCGTCTGGTTGGTGTGCGGTGACGAGGAAGGACTTTGACATCTTCGTTGGCGTGGACCTTCTCAACAAGCCGGAGGGGGGCTTTAAGGGCGTCACCAAGGTATCGTTGCTCCACACCGGCTTTGACGGTGAAGTCAATGTCATTGATGATGCGCAATCGACGGTCAAGGGCGACGACAACGAGGACTACTACCCCCTCTACTTCCAAATAGATGCCATTGATACCGGCACGGAATACACCGACGGGGTTCATGAGTTGACCGTGAAGGTGGAGACAGACGTTATCTACTCCGTAGGCAATCTCGAATTGCCCTTGAAGACCAACAGGACCATCACGGTCATGGTTGATACCACTCCCCCGCAGCTACTGGGTTCGTTCAAGTCACCGGTTGCTGGCGAGGTATATGCGCAGTTCTTGCCGGTGTCATATTGTCTGGAGGACTTGCATCCTCAGGCGGGACAGGGCAAGGGGGCCGGCATTGATCTGGAGAGCATCCAGTTCTCGTTGGTCAACCTTGAGGGAAGTATCCCCATTGTTGCTCCCGAAGGCGCTGGCAAGAAGTGTCCCACGGCCGCACCGTTGCAATTCGATGTGGCCCAGAACAACACCGGCACGTACGAGTTTCAGGTGGAGGTGGCAGATTGCATTGGCAACGAAGGCACGGTCTTAGTCCCCGACGTCACCGTGGTCGGTCTGCCTGACTACGAAATGCCCTCCCGGGCCTGCTTCGATGAGGAAGTTTCAGAGGGACTGGGACAAGTTGCGCAGACCCGGCCGGTGCATCTGGGCACCACTCTCCATGGCCAGAAGTATGCGCCGGACGAGTATCCTGACCTGGTGCTCTTTGGCTCAGCGGGTGTGGCCTTCGCCATGAACGACGGCAAAGGAAATATCGGCTTGCCGGAGGTGGTTGTTCCCGGACTGGTTGTGACTGATGGGTACGCCTGGGATGTCAACGGCGATTTTGCGACTGACCTCGTGGTGCTAGTGCCCAACGATGTCGGTACCGCGCTGAACGTTTACTTGCAGGATGTGCATGTAAACAAGGCGACGTCATCCTGGGAGCCCACTGGTGTCTTCCCCGTAGAACCCACCGAGGTCTATCAGTTGAGCAAGGAAGTGTACAGCACCATGGACCGCTACGACGTCAATGGCGATGGCTTCGATGATCTGGTTGCGGTTGGTGCCGATGACGTGGACTCCGGGGCCCTCCTATTGCATACCGGTGCCGTCGCTCCGCACCCCGAGGAAGACGGGGATTATCCGGATCCGGATCCGGAAGACCCGAAGACCATGGCCCCCGACCAGCCCGACCACTTTGTTATCCACGACAAGTTTCAAGGGGTAGGTGGGATTTCCGACCTCTATGTCGGGCAGTTCCACACCAGCGCAGGGGGCAATCTCGGGCCGCCCGAGGTTGTTGTGGTGCGTCCGACCGTGGGGCTGTTGACCGTCATAACTCTGGACGAGGAATTCAATTTCGGGGCCGGTCTCGATACCCTCTACTGTTGGGGTGCGGCAACGAGGATCGCCAAGCCCGCTGAGCTGCGGCGGGGGACAAACGTCTTGGAAACAGACAACAGTGATCTCTGGGATGACCCCAACTCCCCCGGCCTGGAAGATCTGTTGCTCTACTCCGATAACACCAAGTCCCTCCACTTTGTCCCCAACAAGGGGGGCCAGTCGAGCTCCGGCTACTTTGGCCTGCATGGTGAATCCCACCCCGGTCTGCTCTGCTTTGAGGAAGATGACCCGGACACCTGGTACACCGGCGAAGTTGGCTTCGGTCAGGCTTCGGTCGCAGGAGCCGTGTCCTTTCTTTATGTGCAGCCTCCTCAGCAGGCGGAGTGCGGCTATGTTGTCTATGTAGGGGAGGAGCCGGACAAGGTCTGGCTGGGTGATGTGGCGCGTTCCGGCAGCGACGTTGGGGAGGGCATCAAGGACGGTATTCTTGATATCATCATCCCCGTTACTGGGAGCAATCACGTGGCCTTCCATCCGGGCACCGAGGATGCCAGCTATTGTGCGGGGATGCGGGTCAATCCGGGGCAGCAACCCCATGCTTGTACGCCGGCGGATTTCGACTTGGATGGCGTGCTGGACATGATCTGTGTGACTACCAGAAGTGACCTGACCGATGGTTTGGCCGAGTGTTTCTCACAATTCAGTCCGGATACCGCGGCGGGCATGAGTGAATCACTTCCCATTGATCTGGTTCTACCGCTCAAAGTTGACTGGCGGGCTGGGCCTGTGAATGCGACGCAGTTCCTGGTGGCCGATGTCGAGGAGGACGGTGACAATGATATCATTGTTGCCACATCGCCCGAACTCCAATATTACAAGTACCCAGAAATCGGCAATAAGTGGAGCAATGCCTGGGCCACAACAGACGAGGGTGGTATGGATTCGGCATCGGTGCCGTTGATCCTGACCTACCGGCTTGAGAGTGGGCTGCCGGTGTCAATCATGCCGGCCAAATCCCCGGTGGATCTTTCCTTCAACCAGGAGCTGTCGTCGGTCTCAGCGGGGGACTTTGATGCCAACGGAGAACCCGATCTGGCGGTTGCCGTTGACACGAGTTCTACGTCGGTTTGTGATGGGCGCACCGTTGACCTCTTGCTCGGAGCGAGGCAGGTGACGGGCCTGATCAATCCTGAGGAGGTTGGGACCAAGGCAGAGCTGACGTCGCTCTATGTTGAGTCAAGTGCGAAGGGGCGTTTCGTGCCAGAGGGGGGCTTCCTGCTCTCGCAGAATGTGACTGGAGTCATGGCCGCCAAACTCGATTCAGACAACATTGATGATCTGGTTGTCTTCTTCAAGGAGTATGGCACTCTCGGAGAGCCCGAGTATCAGCCCCACGGCGTTGCCACATTCTTGACGGTCCACGATGTGAAGTGGAACGACTGTGCAGGCAATGTGAAGAGGCCATATTTCCCGATGGCACCACCCTATCCGCCGCAGGCCATCGGCCTGCCTGACCCATGCGATGTGGCCCTCCCTGACGTGCCTGATGACCCGCCCGACGGAGAGATTGTGCTGGAGTACCCTTGCCTGCCAACTTTTGAATCCTCATTCCAATACGGACTGACCAAGGGATTCCTCCATCCAGGCCAGGCGCAGCCGTCTGCCGAGACGGAGCAATGGGCCGCTGGGGACACTCCGGTGGCAGGAACGGTGGGCGATTTCTACTCCGCCGACGGCACTGGCGAGGACAACTGCCAGGATTTCTTCGTGGCCAATTCGGGCAGTCACAATGCCACTTTCATTCGGGGCAATTGCGCGCAGGGAGGATACCAGTTCCTCTCCCCGGTTCACCTTTTCCCCATTGGCAGCAATCCTCTGGACATCAAGACGGCCGACCTCAATCATGACGACTACATCGATACCGTGGCTGCCCTGAGCAATCAGATCTCACTGACATATGGCGTCAAGGGAGAACTCTTTGACAGCCCGCTCTACCTCGATAAGGGGGTTGGATTTGAGGATGTGGCTCCCATTGCCCTGGCGGTGGAAGACGTCAATGACGATGGTTGGGTCGACTTGCTGGTCATCTCGAGTAAGCACGATAGTGTACTTGTTTACCTCAATGGTGGCGTTTCAGCGGATGAAGAGTTGAACAGTCTCCCTCATCGGACCCGATTCCTAGGGCCTTTCCTCTTGGGGGTGGGAGCCAACCCGACGGCCATTCTGGTGGCCCCGCTATACACCGACCTGGCACCAGTTCCCTCGGGCAACTGCAACGACGTTGCGGTCTTGAACTCAGGCAGTGGCACCATCACTCTGCTGCGCAATCGTCGCTGCAAGAAGTAGTCTCTTTCCAGCAGTTCCTCCTTGGTCCGGTTTGACATTAGCGATGGCCGTGGTTTAATGACCGGACGAACCCCACGCCGAGATGTCCCCTCGGCCACAGGAGTGCATTGGCAGATTCAAGAATGGAGAGGTGGCGGCTTCTAATGACCGCTGTGCCTGCCTTGCTGCTGCTCCTTGCCCCGACCGTCGCCAGGGCCGATGGCGAGCCTCGCACGCACACAGTGAAGAAGGGAGAGGCGATTCATAGCATCGCCAAGCAGTATGGTTGCTCGGTGGACGAGGTTTTCACGGCTAATCAGGATCGTGTCTCCAGCCCGACGAAGATTTTTCCTGGACAGGTCCTTACCATTCCCGACGATTGCACCGGCAAGAAGACCGGGAAGGCTAAGAAGGCCAAGGGCACTGCTCGGAAGGAGCAGTATGGACGGAGCCGGGATTGCCGTTGGGATGCGGCGGACGTCAATAGTCGCACTCTGAAGCGCAAGATGAAGAGCAAGGGCTTCAAGGCTCCGCCCGGTTTTCGTGCACTCATTGTCAAGACCACTCTCTCTCGGGACCGGAAGCGCATTCTCAAGCACGAACTCTTCGACTATGGCGGGGAATCCATGAGTCATAGAGGCTGGAATCCTGCTTCCACCGTCAAGCTTTTCTCGGGAGTTTCTGCTCTGGAGCGACTGAAGGAACTAGGTTTCTCGCCGCAGGCCAGAGTCACCTTCCATTATGATTCCGGGGACAAGTCTTTCAAGGTGGAAGACCTCTATGAGAAGGCGGTGCATCTTTCGAAGAACATCGAACACAACCGACTGGTGCAACTTGCCGGTTTCGATCGCGTCAACGGCAAGCGGGGCACGCTCAAGCGGGCCGGACTGGACTTCAGCTACGTGATGCGGGCCTACGAGCAGTCCAATTGGGCTAAAGAGGGACATCCGCCGAGCCTTGCAGCCTCGCCCAAGATCACTGTCACGGAGGGGAAGCGCAAGAAGGTGCTCAAGGCCCGCAAGTCCAAGACGAAGTATCCATGCCATTCGGCTGCCTGCACCTCTCTATCTGACCTCTCCAAGATGATGTGCAACCTCATGCTGCATGAGCAATTGCCCCAGGACCAGCGCCTCAATCTGGGGAGTGGGCGGGGCCAGAGCAAGCATCTTCTCTTCATTCGGCGCAAGCTCAACCGCAAGCGGAGCGGCAAAAAGGACGCGGTGTGGGATGTCCTGGAGAAGCACTTCATCCCCAAGGACCAGCGCGAGAATCCCATCAAGGGCGGCTATCAGCTCTTTCGTAAGGCCGGGTATTCAGAGGAGTGGCTCAGCGAGAACATGTACATCTACCTTCCCCATGGGCGTACCCGCTGGATCGTCAGCCTGGCGGGACATGACGGCCGCACTTGCCTGACGCAGGCCGCGGACATCATCGCCAAGCTGATCAAGGACGGGGAACTCTAGTTGGGCAAGTAGGCCTGCAGCGGGATCTGCCGCAGGTACTCGTCCGGTTCCAGGACCCGGGACATATAGCGGAATTCATAGAAGGTGCCGTTGAAGTAGCCCATGGTGCCGTTCCGGGAGCCCAGGTAGAGCGACACCCCATCGCCACCAAAGCCGCCGGGTTCGGAAGACTGTGCCTCTTCCGTCAGGTAGTTGACAGAGAAGGTGTTGCTCCCATTACCAGCGTGAAAGGCCGTATGGTAGATCTGGTCATGGAACCAGTCGGATTTGGCTGAGTAGAGCGCCATCGAGTTCCCGCCCTCTGGTTCTCGATTGTAGTAGAGCTTGCCGTCGGTGACAATGGACGCGGCGTAGTCATCTTTGCCCTGGTCGGCGACGCGCGAGAAGAGGACGAGAGGGGCTGGCACATTGCCATTGATGTTCAGTCCCGGCCGGAAGGTCGCCTCCCAGGTTCCTTCACTCTGTGCCAACACCGGGGCAGTGCTGATGGAGACGTAGCCGGGACTGCCGTTGTTGGCCAGACCAACCTGCCCGTTGTCATACCGCCAATACATGCTGCCGACGGAGACGCTTCTCAGGTGGTTGGGGCCACTATCCAGAACCTGGCTCGAATCCAGTTCTTCCAGTTGCCACCAGCCGACGTAGCCGAGGCATTGGTTGATGACGCCAAAGCAGACCTGTTCGCTGTCCGGTTTGGCCGTGATCGCCTGGGCGGCGCGGGCATTACCCTTGCCCCATTTGAGTTCATACCCGCGCAGCGGGTAGTCAGGGTTGGCTTCATCCCCCAGGCTGACCGTTGTCGAATTGGCCAGGAACCGCAGGCGCGGCACTGAGGGGCGGGCGCGATAGAAGAAGTAGTCAGGGGACTTCGCCACAGCATGGTAGAGAACCTCGTCAAGCTCCTGCGAGAGATTCCCGGGCTGATTGGCCCAGCCGATGCGGAAGGGCGTGTCGCTGTCCAGTGAACTGAGGTGATTCTCCGGCTTCACTTCCTTCTTGACCTGGATTCCGTCGACGTAGACCAGGGCCGTTATCGACCCTCCCGGGGGGCGGTCGAGGACACAGCCGACGTGGTGCCACTGCCTGTCGTTGAGCGGCTTGGAACTCGACAAGACGATCATCTCTCCGCTATTGCCAAACCACTGGCAGCCAAAGAAGCCGCCGTTCACCGAGTAGGTCATCTGGTAGCCGTTGGTGTTGTTGTCCACCTTGTCAACGGGATAGAGAACCGACCCCACCGAGGTGTCGGGAACGCGCAGCCAGGCCTCGATGGAGAAAGAACTCGTGCCGGGGCTCAGTTCGGGCGGTGAAGCGACGGTGAGCACCTGACTCCTGTTGCCAAAACGGATGCCGCCGTTGGGGCTGCCGAAGCGACCAAAAGCGAACCACGGATTCTGCGCCTCCGGGAGCAGCTTCAACGGGGAATCCGAGCCTTGCGTCACTTCATCCCCCTGGGCCGAGTCAAGGCGCCAGAAGCCCGCGACTCCGCACAGGTCATCACGGCTGGCGAAGGTCTCCTCCGGGGCGCCAACGGGACAGTTGCTGTCCGAGTGCGGCCGGACGCCAATGACCTGGGTTCTGGTCACATACTGCTTGCCCACCTCTTCCGGGTGGGGGAACTCCATTATCCTGACATCGTCGAAATCATCCTGAGTGCCTTCCAGCAGGGTCTTGCCATAGGGCCGGTGCGAGGCGACATAGTCCTTGATCTCTCGGGGCGTCAGGGAGCGGCCAAAGAGCAGGAAGTCATCAAGGCGCAAGTCGCCACTGGGGACATCTTCGTTGGTGCAGCCGATATGCGGTGTTACCGCCGCGTCGTTGATCGCCGGAAGATCGCCTGAGAAATTAGCGGACTGCTGCAGGTCACCATCGACGTAGATGCGGACTTTCCCCAAATGGAAGGTCGCGGCGACGTGGTGCCAATCCCAGGCTTGCCAGGGCTCGAAAGAGGCTTCCACTGGGGCCATTACGGTGCCGTCGCCGAGCGTCAGTCCCAGTTTGCCGCTATCGACGTAGTAGAGTACGAGGCCGTGCGCGGGGTGCAACGGCACCGCCTCATCCACTTTGCCATTGTCAAGAATAGAAACTGATTTGTCCGTCTGGATCCAGGTCATGACGGTGAAGCTGTCCACCGGGTAGGTAAAGGGGTCGGCGAAAGTGATACAGCCGCCATCTAGCGACACGGCGGACTCCAGGCCCTGGGGCCCGCCCTGGAAACCGGGCGCTTGACCCGTATTCGTGATGCCAGCGACGGCCGTGGGGCTTTCGTCCAACACGGACTGATTCTCAAAGGGCAGATAGAGGAGGGTCGAGGCATCGATGGTGCCGCTCTTCAGCGGCAGGTCCACAACTTCGTTGGTGGTGCGCCGTCCCGGTGCGTTGCCGCCGTCGTCCAGCCAGATTGACTGGCCGTTATTGAAGCCTTCCACGTAAGGCTTGCAGGCATCAGGGTCACCATCACCGTTGTAGTCCGCATGGACGCCATCAAAGGCGTAAGGACAGGGGTCAGCCTCGCCGACGATACCGTCATGGTCCCAGTCGGTATTGAAGGTCGGGTCACAGACATCGCCCATGCCGTTGTTGTCGTGATCGGCCTGGTCCTCGTTGGCATCGTTGGGGCAGTTGTCAACCACCGAGCCGATGCCGTCACCGTCTTCGTCAGCCTGGTCGCCGTTCGGGGCGTCTACGGCGTTGTCGTCACAGTTGGCGATCTCGCCGCCGACACAGGGATTGTCCCCGATGATCAGCGAGCCGTCGCCATCGTCGAGGATGCCGTCGCTGTCTGAATCGAGAGGCTTTCCAGAACCGTTGAGGAACGAACCGGGAGTTGCCAGGAGAACGGGATAGTGAAGCATCTCGTCCCTCTCCAGCGCCCGGTTCATTACCCGGACATCATCGAAGGCACCGCTAAAGAAGGCGGTTGCCTCATTTGAGGGAGACTTGACGCCGCCGAACCAGAGGTCCTGGAGAGTTTGCCCCGGAACAGCCGCGATCTCGGCTGCTGCCACCGTCTTGGTGCTCAAGAAGGCTAGCAGTTGCGCGCCGCCATAAGTTGTGCCGATTGCTTGGAACAGGCCATCTTCATAGACGGAAGCGCTTTTCGCCTGCGCACTGGCCCCATCGTCGAGTTCAAAGTCAGTGTAGATGGCCCCCCCGGATTCGATGGAGAGCCGGTAGTTGAGGACATCGTCATCCACGAGCTTTCCCCGGGAAAGGAGTGTCCCGCTACCCCCCATTGCCATGGTCTCGAGGGTGAACACGGGGGTTTGCATGAGCGGCACAAAGGGCACTTCAAAGATACTGGCTCCGTCCATCTGAACGGCCAGCCCGTGCGCTCCGTCGATTCGCTGTGCGGCCCCCTTGATGTGGGCGTGGAGGTGGTGGTTCGACAAGTCGGATGTCTGCTGACCGTCGAAATCGTCAAAGGTCCACCAGCCGACATATCCCAAGCATTGGTTGAGGAAGCCGTAGCATGCAGTCTCAGAATCCGTAGAAGAGACATATGGACTAACCATGGTGGCAGCACCGTTGCCCCAACCCATCAGGTAGCTTCGACTTGGGTATGAAGGGGCCTCGTCGGTACCGGCATTGCCAAGAGCTGTTGATACCAGGAAGCGGATGCTGGGCAATTCTGGACGGGCACGATTGAAGAAGTAGTCTGCGGTTTTGGCGGTGTCGTGGATCAGTATCTCGTCCATCATCGACTTGGATTTGAGCTCGTCCGGTTCGCCCGCGGCACCGACGTACAGAGGGAGGGTGGTGCTCTTGAGATTGCCAGTGAGGGAGGTGCGGTCCCGTGCCAGTCCGTCTACATAGAGGGTCGCATCCGTGCCGTCGTAGTTCAGGGCAACGTGAACCCATCGAGACGTTCCTCCGGTAGCCTGCAGGGTTGCCGTTCCAGAGGTCGTTGCCAGGGTCCATTGCAGCGCACCATCTTCTGCTATGCTCAACTCTGTGACTTGCTCCGTCGGGCTTACTGGCATGCCCAGCAGGTAGCCGCCAGGCAGGTCGCCTTCTTTGGTGAAGTACCAGAGTTCGATGGCAAGGTCGTCGTCCTTGAGTTCCTTGGCCGCGGAGATTGTGCTCGACTTCAAATCACCACCACCATAGAAGACGGATGCTCCACCGGCGTCGCCGAAGCGCCCCAGTTGGACCGATTCGCCGTTGCCGAGGGAACTGAGATTATAGTTTCCCACCACGCTCTCGAGATTGCTGCCCAGCGGCCAATAGGCCACGACCCCACACAGGTCTTCGCGGTGCGGCCAGGTAGCGGGTGAGGTTCCGGCCGGGCATGGTGAGTCGGAGTGTGGGCGGACTCCGACAATGCGGCTGCGGCGATACACCGGGGTACCATCGTACCCATCCGGGTCGATGATGCGCACGTCGTCGAAATCCTTCTGCGCGCCGGGAACCACGGGAGTGGCGAAGGGTGCATTGGAGCGATAGTAGGTCTCAATCTCTTGGCTGGAGAATATCCGGTTGGATACCAGCATCTCATCCAGTCGCCCCTTGTAATGGGCAACCGGTATTCCTAGCTGACCATCGTAGAATGCCCCCGTGTACCAGTCTGCCAACGGGGCGGTGGACATCTTTGGTGAGCCCTGTGTTGTTATCGTAGTTGGCCATAACTGACCATCCAGGAAGAGCCCACCGGCTGCTTCCAGTACGTTCCACTGGAAGCAGAGTTGGTGCCATTCCCCGTCGAACAACTGGTCGTTGAGGGAAGCCTCGGTGGTCATCAGAAAGGAATCGGCGGGGCTTGAACGAAGCAGCACCGTGACTTTTCCCTGTTGGCCCTGGAAATCGAACTTGCCGCCGGCGCCTTGGGGAAAGAGCGAACCAAACGCGAAGTCGTGAACTTCGTCTGGCTTCATCCATAAGCATAGCGTCGTAATGTCGGGCAACTCGATGCCGGCAAAGCGGATGGCATCGCTACCGCCGAAGTAGAGGCCTCCACCGGGGTCGCCGAAGGCTCCCTCAGTGGGGGTCGTGCCGATGAGTTCACCACCTGCGCCACCCTTCTCGAAGGGCATGCTGGCATCTCCATCCAGTGGCAGATACCCGTTTGCACCGAGGTCGGCGATGCCGTTGACCAGCGGCACCTCCACCACTTCGTGAGTCCGCCTTGTGGTGGACGAGAGGCCGGCGGCGAGCAGATTCAGGGCCCGCGTTATGGGCGGGGCATCTGTGACGGGTTCACATGCATCTGCCGCACCGTCGAGGTCGAGGTTCAATTCCTTGCCATCAAAAGCCAGTGGGCAGGAATCTACCCCGTTGGCGAGGCCGTCATGATCATAATCCAGGCAGGCGACGTTGATCTCCAATCCCGAGTTGCACTCGCCGGCTGCGCAGAAGTCGTTGAGGGTGCAAGTATTGTCGTCACTACAGCCCAGGTCGTTGTTCACATAGAGGCAGCCTGATTCAGGGATGCAGGAGTCGTCGGTACAGACGTTGGTGTCGTCACAATCGATTGCGCTGCCGATGCAACTGCCGTCGAGACACTGCCCGATAGCTTCGGTGCACTGGTTGCTGGAAGCGTCACATTCCTGGGCCAGATTATCGGCCACCGGGGTGGCCACGCACTTGCCATCGTCCGGGTTACAGCTATCCAGAGTGCATTCATTATCGTCGTCGCAGAGTACTGGGGTTCCGGCACAGATAGAGCCGTTGCAGGTATCGAGTTCCGTGCAGGCCAGATCGTCGTCGCAAGCAAGGTTGTTATTATCGTGCTGGCATCCCTTTTCCGGATCGCAAGAGTCGTCGGTGCAGAAGTTGTTGTCATTGCAGTCGCTGTCCAGCGGATTGTGCAGGCACCCCGATTCAGGGGCGCAAGTATCTACCGTGCAGGGCACCAGATCGTCGCAGTCCAGGGCGTCCCCGGCTGCACAACTGCCGTTGACACAGGTATCTTGCACTGTGCACAAATCGTTGTCGTCGCAGCCGCCGACGGAGAGGGGCTCGTACTGGCAACCCTCAAGCGGGGAGCAGGTGCCCTTGATACACGGGTTGTCGCCGTTGCAGGGGGCGTCGCTGGGAAGGTGGACGCAGCCCGTATTGGAGTCGCAGCTATCGGTAGTACAGGAAACGCCATCGTCACACGTTGGCACTTCGATTTCCTTGTAGTAGCAGTGCGGGTGGGCTTCATCTTCCAACTCAGGGTCGCAGAGCATGACAGAGTTGTCGCACGGGTCAGTATCGAAGGGGAGGCAGTCGGCATCTTCTGCGCACCAGCATACTTCAAAGTCGCCGATGGCACCCAGGGGCAGCTGGGCGGCGTTGCAGACTCCCTCCTCGCAGTATCCCTCAGAGCTGCTGCAGGGATCGGGGTCGTAGCAGTCGTTGTCGGACAGATTAGTGTGCTCGCAGATGTCTTCGGAACAGAAATCCTCGGTGCAGTCATTGTCGTCATCGCAGTTGCCACAGCTACCACCGCAGCCGTCATCGCCGCACTCAAGATCCGTGCAGTCAGGGATGCAGGGCGCCTCTTCGTCCACCAGATCGAGCAGGTCCGTTGCGACGCTGTCCTGCTGGTCTGGCTCAATGGCATCCTGCTGGTCTGGAGCCGGTGCGTCTGCCAGGTCAGTAACAAGATCGGACAGAATCTCACCGGAACTGTCCGGGAGGGTGTCCTGATTATCGGGAAGCTCCAATGTGGAAAGGTCGGCGAGGCCGTCGGCTGCCTTTGCATCGGCGTTATCAGCGATTGCCCCGTCTGTCAGATACTTGAAGTCGTAATGCTCCACGCAGCCGGCCCCGATGAGGGCCAGCAGTATGGGGGCAAGTGCAAAATGTTTGAGCATGGTCTTCACCTGCTTAGAATTTCCATTCAAAAGTCATTCCCATGATGCCGGGAGCGGCCAGTGGTTCGAGGCTAGTAGCGCTATCGTCGGGGGAACCATCGAGGAGCATTATTGCCCCGGCGATTGCGGAGGCAGCCCCGACCCCATAGAGAACACCGGCCCCGATAATCAGCGGTTTGACATCGCTATCGAAGCCCGCGTCATAGTCGGTCCGATTGGTGGAAGGCTGAGGGGCCTCCTGAGTCCCATCGGGGTACTTCGAGCGGAGGTCCTCGTTGTTGGAGAAGGCGATTCCGTTGAGGGTTGCACCGCCCGCGAGACCGACGACACCGGCGCTCAACAAGGCCCATGCCAGCGTCTTGCGGTTCTTCACCGGCTTTTCCGGGGCCATCACTACTACCGTCTCCGTTGGCTCATCAATCTCGGGTTCGGCCACCACCAGCCGGGCTGCCTCTGGTGCCTCGGTCACCGTCTTGTCGGCCTCGACAACGATGGTCTTGCGCCACGGCATCTTCCCTGGAGCTCCCACCATCAACTCGTAGGTGCCGGTGCGGATCTTGCGCTCAAAGGGCACGCCACCCTCCAATTTTCCGTCGAGGAAGACCTGGACTGCGCGGCCATCACCCTCCACCACCAGGAGGCCATACTGCTGCTCACTCTCCAGTGCGATCTCCAGTTCGTGGGCTGGCCCCTGCTTGACCTGGAGCATGGTCACTTTCCGTTTGTGACCGGCGGCGTCAGCTCGTACCGGGTAGGAGCCCGGCTCAAACCACCACGTGAGGGGGCAGCGGTAGGTGATGGAGCCGCCGGCGGCGGACTGCAGCACCAGCGTGGTCGCGGCCGGGATGCAGCGAATACTCACCCGGACGTGGTCCTTCACCAACTGTTCCTCCAGCTCTTTCCGCCATTTGGCCACTTCAGCATCGTCGTTGGAGGCCAGGTAGCGGTTGAGGTGATACCAGGCCTCCACCGGCTGGTTCAGTTGCTTGTAGGCCTGCCCCAGGTTGACCTGCACCGTGGCTTTGTACTTGTCGGGGATATCGTCGGCCACCAGCACCCAGATGGCAACGGCCTCGGCCAACTTCCCCTGCTCGGCCAGATCGGACCCTTCGTTGAACAACTCAATTGGTGTCTTCTGCTGTGCTTGCGACCGCAGTGGTGCCAGCAGCACCAGCAACAGGGTCAGCAATGCCGGAACAATGGATCGATGCATGGTCTCCCCAATGGTGGTTGCCATTAGTCACGTCACGGGACCGTAGCATTCTAACATATCTCGATCAGATGAGAAGTTTAACGGAGCGTGCGTACCGGCTGGCAGATCTACTGTTGCAAGGCGCAGGAGAACAATGATTGGTTGTAGTCGGCATGGGAGGCCATGAGAGTGGCAGCTAGATCAGCCCCCAGCGCAAAGTCCGCCAGTCCGTCGGCATTTGTTATCGCCACCGGGGAGGCGGGTGATTCCAGCATGATGGTGGCGCCTTCCACCGGCAGCCCGGTATCGGCGTCGGTGATCAGGATTGTCGCGACACAACCACCCCCGTCGTCGCAGGTGACCTCTGGGCAGGTTGGGGCCAGCACCGGCAGATAGACAAAGCCGAAGCCGTCGGGATCGAGGTACTTGACCCCGGTTCCCTGCATTGCCCCTTGCCAGCCTCCTGAGCGGTTCTTGTCCTGTAGTTCCATCCCGTGATCGGCGGTCAGCACAATGACGCTCCGCTCTCGAATGCCCAGGCTTTCCAGGCGCGCTAGGAACTTGCCCAGGTAGAAGTCTAGTGAGACCAGTTTGTCCCGCAGTGCGCCGCC
>CALGBT010000812.1 GCA_937884235.1 uncultured Pseudomonadota bacterium | reverse complement strand
GGCGCTTCTAATGGGCCAAGGAACCGTTCAACGGATGCGGCGGTTGCTTCGTCTTTCCTGATGTCCGACGGTACGACTTCCCCATTCTCGTGCGAACCCGCATCAGCGACTGCCTTCCAGCGCTACCCGACCAGGAAAATGGGAATCGTAACTCCGAGAACGCTCTTCTTCGCCAACCCAGGCAGGAATCGAACATATCCACCAAACCCAGCATTCATGCGGCCTTGCACCCTTGCCAATGGAAGCTGGCACTGCTCTTGCTACTGGTATCAGCAGACTTTGACATATCGAACGTGCTAGGATGACGGCATATCGTCTCCAGTTCAGGTCGTTCGCACGAGGATCACATGGACCAATGGACGCCTCCGCACGAGGCGGCGCCTACTGACAAAGGAGAACCATTATGACGATTCGACATGAAAGCAAGACCAAGGTTCGGACCCTGACAGACCGATGGGCAGGCTCCATTCTCACGGCTCTGATGCTCCTGGTGATCGTGGCTGGATGCCGGTCGAAGGAGACGGCTGGTGAGGCCGAGGCGAATGACCCTCAGCAAGGTACCGAGGCCCCTGCTGGCACTCCACCAGTCGTAGTCAACCCCTGGGCGGAGGTGACGCCTCACCTGGATGTCCTGACTGCTGCGCTGGAGGAGGGGGGAGCAGAGGCCGAGACGGCCTTGATTGCTTTCCAGTGGCTCCCCAGCCCCGTGCAGAGTCAAGTGGAATCGAAGCATTTCGTGCCCATCATCCTCGCCCACGGAGGGTCCGGTCAGTTGCTGGCCGCCAGCATCCTGGAAGAGACGGGAGCCCAGCTATCTGAATCCGATGCAGAGGCCCTGGTGGGCGTCCTGGAAGAGATGAAGGAAGATGACTCGGCCCTGGGCTCCCTGCAAACCATCGTCGCACGAACGGCTGAGCGGGATGGCCCAAAGATCATGAACCGCCTGCAATCGGTCCTGGTTGACAAGTGGGGAGGATTGCTGCCTACTGCCGCGGCCGTCGCCGATGCCGACACGTTTGCTACCTGGGCAGACGGGCAAGCCACCACCACCCGGCAGGAACTGCGGTCTGAGATCAGTCGACTGCGGAGCGGCTATGGCAGCCAGTCTACGGCAGAGAATCGACTCACGCGGCTGACTGCCCTGGTGGCTGGCATGGGAGAAGCCGCCGGACGCAGCGAAACCGCGGCACGAACCCTCGCCTCATGGGCAGATTGCTCCGGCTATCCAGATATCTACGAAGGGGTGCGGGATGCTGCCTTCGGCTCACTGGCAGTCGTAGCGTTGTCGAATGACAAGCTCCCATCCTTGGTTGCCGGCCAGATCGTCGGGCCCAGGCTGGCGACCCTCAAGGCGCTCAGTGGTGACCGTGCGGCCCGGCAAGGCCTGAACCTGGCTGGCCTGGACAATCAGTCGTTGACGCTTCTGCTGCTCCAGGAGCAGGACGACGCGACGCTGGACGAGCTGTTGTCAAGGGTCTGTAAGGCAACGAAAATTGCCGAGGCCGTACCCGCCATGAACACGGTGCGGCTGCTCTACTCGGCCAATCCAGCTCTCCTCGCTCGTCCCGCAGCACTCTGCCAGGAAGCAGCGGTGAGTGGGGAAGGGGCCGATGCCGCGACGGTGGTCAAGGGAGCACTCACGACGTTCATCGAAGGCCTTGACAAGCGACAGGCGGCCAAGGAGTCCTGGGTGGCGGATGACCTCCGCATGGGCGTCCAATTGCTGGCTGCTGGTCGTCACCACGATGCCCTCGTTGTGATCAGCCTGGCACAAATGGACCTGGCCCTGTATGCCCGCCAGTTGATGGCGGAATCTGACCGTCTGCAGAAAAGTTCCTCCCTCGATGCGCATGGCAGTCTGAGCGACATGAACCGCCGACTGGAGAATATGCGGGAGTCTCTCCGCATGATGCAGAGAGCCTTCGCGCTGTCACGCCTGAGCCTGGAGAAGACCCTCTGGGCGTTCCGGTCTGCGACCCGGATAGCCTCGCTGGCCGATGCCCTCGTGCAAGTCGCTAGCGGCAAGGAAGCCGGCCAGGAGGCAACTCCCGACGACGTGGCCCAGTTGCTTTCACTGGCTGATGCTCGGGCGGCGACAGATCCAACCCTGCTTGCTGCGGTGGTCAAGCGAGTGCGCACCAGCGACGCCAAAGCGGCGGGCGACGAGGGCGATGCTATGGCCGATCTCCTGACCACCACCGTGAGGCGTCGTCGTGACGAAGCGCTGCAATTCCTGCCCCACGAGGAGGCCTGCACCATCGTGCTGGAGACAGCCACCGGGGGCTTCTACCGTCCGCTGATTCAATGCCTGGCAGCAAATGCGGAGTTGGATGTAGAGAAGCTGGGTGGCTGGCTGACGTCAGACAACACTACGCTCCGCTTCCACGCAGCGTTTGCAGCAGGAGTCAATCGCAGCGTCGAGCTGATTCCAGCTCTGGAAATTGCGCTCAAAGGGGAAGAAGACAAGGCTACAGTCCTGGCGCTGCACTTTTCACTCGCGACCCTCAAGGCCAAGAAGGCCGACATCGAAGGGATCTGAGAGAGAGTGCATGATGCCCCTTGGAACCGAGGAGAAGAACCATGCTCAGTGAGAAAGGAGAAGAGTTCCAGCGGCTGACCACGCTGCCAGTCGACCAACTGCTGTTTGAACTCAACGAGTACCCTTTCAAGGCATCTAACCGGCTGGTGGGAATCCGCCGCGCGGTGGGCCCTGCCTTCGTGGACTTGCTGCCACATCTCGTCATGTTGAACCGGTTCGTGTTCCCGGGACGCCGCAGAGACCTCTACGATGTGGTGTTGAAGATCATCCACCGGGCGGACTCCTCCGAGCGTGCGGAGGAGGCCCTGCGCATCGCTTTGCGGGCGGTCTGGACCAGCGAGCTCCTATCCTCTGAAGAGAGAGTGAGAACCTGGCTCATCGCCATTGCCAACCGCGCTCGACCAGATGCCATGGTCGCCGAGTTGTCCGGCGTCCTCTCCCTTCTGGAAGAGTCCCCCTCTAAAGAGTCCTTCTCTGACGATGAGGACTACGAGTAGGGATCGAGTCATGAGCCACCACTTCAGGCAGCACCTGCCGGAGTGCCTGCGCTTCGTGCAAAAGCTTCGCGGGCTTCGCCCCGCCCAAAGGAGAGAGAAATGAGTGTTCCCGAAAAGCGCCTATCGAAGTTCCTCGCCCTCTTGCTTCGCCACCGGGCGGAAAAGTTCGGACTGGCGGTAGAAGCCGGAACCGGGTACGCGGATCTGGACGAGGTAGAGTCGATCTGCACACGAATGTTCAAGGGCCGCGTGAGCCGTGGAGATATCCTTGCTTTGGTGGCCCACAGTCCTGACGGCAAGCAACGGTTCGAGGTTGTGGATCGGCGGATCAGGGCCCTCTACGGACACTCACAGGTTGTCGTCGACTACCCCACAGTTGATCCTCCGGAGTTCCTCTACCACGGCACCGCCCCGGGGCGAGCGGAGTTGATCCTGCAGTCCGGTCTGCAAGGGATGGGACGCACCTACGTTCACCTGGCCCACAACGTTCCCTATGCCCTGCAAGTCGGAGGACGTCACTCTCGTACACCGGTGGTTCTGCGCGTCCGAGCAGCAGACGCCGCTGCCAATGGAGTTTCCTTCTTCTGCCCCGACAAAACCCATTACCTCGCCCGTTCCGTGCCGCCGGAGTGGCTGGAGCCGCTGCCGAGTTAGTTCGGGACGGGGCTCGAATTCGCGTCGGACACTTGTCTCTTGCTTGGGTGGTTGGAAACGATCTAGTATCTTTCCTTGAGAAACTGGAAACGCTCGACTATGGAGGCAACAGCAGATGGAATTCAAATCCGACTTGAAAGATGTCCGGTTCGTTTTGTTTGACTATCTCAAAGCACACGAACTGGCAAAGCACCCCAAATTCGAGGATGCCGATCAGGACATGATGGAAGCAGTGCTCGCCGAAGCACTCAAGTTCGCAACCGATGTCATGGCCCCCGAAAACGAAGAAGCGGACAAGATGGGCTGTCGATACGAAGGCGGCAACGTGTACCTCCCCCCCGGATTGAAAAAGATCATGGAGAAAGTGGGAGAGAACGGCTGGGGCTCGATGATCGAAGACCCCAACTACGGTGGACAAGGACTTCCTGAGGTCCTCTCTGTCGCCGCCAACGAATTCTTCATCGGCGCCAACGGCGCGGTGAGCCTCCTCCCCATGTTGACCTCCGGTGCTGCCCACCTCATCGAGTACTTCGGTACCGACGAGTTGAAAGAAGTCTACCTGGAAAAAATGTACTCCCTCCAGTGGGCGGGTACGATGTGCTTGACCGAACCCCAGGCCGGTAGTGACGTTGGAAACAGCAAGACCAAGGCCGTCAAGCAGGCCGATGGCAAATACAAGATTTCGGGAACCAAGAACTTCATCACCG
>CALGBT010000811.1 GCA_937884235.1 uncultured Pseudomonadota bacterium | reverse complement strand
CTGAAGAACCCAAGGCTGAAGAACCCAAGGCTGAAGAACCCAAGGCTGAAGAGCCCAAGGCTGAAGAACCCAAGGCTGAAGAACCCAAGGCTGAAGAACCCAAGGCTGAAGAGCCGAAGGCTGAAGAACCGACGACCTAGCCCATCAGAGACGTTTTTCCGTTGGCTGACTCTCATTTGCTGCCTGCGAGCGCAGCCCGTTCTCGGCAGCTTTGAGGAACTTCTCCCACGCAACCCTTGCTCCCGTGAATAGCGAAAGTGCAATGGCCGCCTGTCGTGCTAGCATTTCCAGGCCGTCGATGGGGATTGCTCCCGCCTCTTTTGCCAGCGTCAGGAAGCGGGTGGGCCGGGGGTTGTAAACGATGTCGTAGGCAACCTGGCCGGTCCGAAACCCCGTTGCCAGCGGCGACTGCTCGCTATTTGGGTACATCCCCAACGGTGTGGCGTTGACAACAAGCTCAACATCCTCAGCCAGCCTTGTCAGCTGATCATCAAAAGGAACGACAGTATGGTTGGCAAAGTAGCTCTCCCTGGCCACCGTTGCTGCCCGACGGGCGGCAACGGTGATGGAGGGGCAGGCCATTGCCTCCAATGCGTAGATGGCTGCTCTGGCGGCGCCGCCGGCCCCCAACACCAAGGCGCTGCGAGGTTCAATGCGTCGGGACTTCAGGCTCTCACGAAAGGCATCCGCATCGGTATTGTGACCGTGCCACAGCCCCTCTCGCAGAACCAGACAGTTGGCGGCACCAATAGCTGCCACTGCAGGGGACCGATGGTAGAGATAGCGTAGGATTGTCTGCTTGTAAGGGATGGTGACGCTCAATCCGGCAATGTGCAGAACAGTCGCGGCGTTGAAGAAGCGGTCCAATTCTGCAGGGGGAATGTCCCAGGCCAGATAGGCGCTCCCTGGCGCAACTGATGGTAGGATCTCGGAGAACATGGCCGGCGACATGGTGTGGGCGAGGGGGTGTCCAAGGACCCCGAAAAGGGCAGCTGGCTTGTTGGGCATAACATCTCTCCGGTTACTGCAGCAATTGCTGAAACAGGTCGTAGAAGCGAGGACAGGACTTGTCCTCGCACTCGACATCTAGAATGGAGGACTCCCCCGTGGCAGCATGTGCGGCAATGGTGAACATCATGGACATGCGATGGTCGCCCCACGGGTTGAGACTGGCGCCATGGAGGGGTCTGCCGCCGCGTATGGTGACCTGCCCTTCGGCAACCAGAATCTCGGCTCCCATGGCAGTCAGTCCTTCGACGGCACAGGCGATTCGATCAGATTCCTTGACCCGGAGTTCATGGGTTCCGTGCAGGACGGTGTCACCCTGAGCAAAGCAAGCCAGGAGCATGATGAGTGGGACTTCATCAACCAGGAAGGGAATGGCATCAGCGTGGATGACGATGCCATGCAAGGGAGCGTACTTAACGGCGATGTCACCAAAGGGCTCGCGGTCCGTATCCCGGGCATCGGCAATGGTAGCATTGCCGCCCATCCAGGAGAGAGCCTCGAAGAAGCCTGCCCGCGTGTGGTTTGTTCCCACCGAGCGTACGGTGATGTCGGAATCTGGTAGCAGTGCCGCGCCGGCGGCAAAGAACGCTGCCGTGGAGATATCACCTGGGATGGTGAGGGCAATACCGTTGAGGCGGCTATGCTCCACGACAATTGACTCGGGTGTGACCACCAGCGACCCGCCCATGCGCGGAATAATTCGTTCGCTATGGTCCCTGCTCTGCAGAAGCCCCGTGAGGATGGTGCGGCCTTGGGGCGCGCTTAGGCCGGCGAGGAGCAGGGCGGTCTTGACCTGAGCACTGGCAACGGGGAGGTCATAGGTGATGGAAGTCAGTCTTTCGGGCGGAAAAATGGTAATGGGTGGGAAAGCCTCGGGCCCAACTGCTTCAGACTCCGCCCCCATCAGCCGCAGGGGTTCCAAGACCCGGGCCATGGGTCGTCGGCAGAGACTCTCGTTGCCAATCAGCGTCGTCTTGGCGCCGCGGCCGGCAATGGCTCCCAGGAGCAGTCGCATGGTGGTGGCGCTACCGCCACAGTCGAGCGGCTCACCTGGTTGCTTGTATCTGCGGCCGTCCAGACCGGCTACCGAGACCGCGTCGTCGACCCGTTCGCAATGCACGCCCAGTTGGTTGAGGCAGCGCAGCGTGGCGGTGATGTCAGCAGAGTCGGGGACATTGCGTACAAAGGTGGTTTCCCGCGCGAGAGACCCAAGAATAAGTGCCCGATGGGCGATGGACTTATCGCCGGGCACGGAGAGCCTCCCAGCCAGACGCTGGCCACGGTGCGCAGTGATCTGTCGGTTAGACATGATGCCTCCAGGCCTTTGGGGACGAGGCTGAAATGGGCCGATTGAAGTTTGCATGGTTGCGTCAAGGTAGTCAAGGCGTCGGGCATGGTCTATAATCGTCAGCGCTTAGCGGAGGGACCGATGAAGGGCAGAGGCGGTAGTGGTGTGGAGCGAACGAATGTTGCGGAGCTTGCTCAGTTACTTGGTGAGATCGGCGAGACAGCCAGGGTGTTGGTGGAAGGGGAAGATGTTGACGGTGTGATTGCCCGGGCGGGAGAGGCCCAGGAAGAGTACGACTACGATCTGGCGCACGATCTCTACAAGCTGGGAGTTCTGAAATCCGGCGGAGAGGCCGAGGCTGTCTGTCGACTTGCGAGCTTTCTGGTGGAGGATTATGCGATCTTCCATGAGGCGATAAGAATCCTGGAGTCGGGGCTTTGCGATGTCTCGGAAAAGAGCCGGTGGCTGCTTGCGACGGCCTACGAATTGCTGGGGGATGTCCCCGCTGCCCTGGGGGTCCTGACGGCGACGCACGCGTCTGGCCCGGGGAACAGTGTGTCATGGGGCAGGCAGGGGAAGCTCTTGCTCCACACGGGGGATGCCCGGGGGGCCTGGGAGGCAGTGCAGAAGGCGCTGAACCTCGACTCGGGAAACGGTGAGGCGACTGAGCTGCTGGAACGGTGCAAGGAGAGCCTGACGGAGGCACTTAGTCCGTTGTTGGCGAAGGCTCGCGGGGTGCTGGAGAGCGGTGAACTCGAGAAGGCCGACGGTCTTCTGCGCGAGGCCTCCGGCAGTCCCTATTTGCCGTCGGAGTACCACCGCCTTCGGGCTGGCGTCGACAAGCGCCAGAGTGAATTGCGGCTGGAGGAGTTGTTGGACGGAGCCGCGGCCTTGGAAGAGGCCGGCGAAACTGAGGCGGCTCTGGCGAGCTATCGAGAAGCAGCGGCACTGGACCCTTCCTGCGAACTAGCGACCGAGAAGGTCGCTGACCTAGAGGCTCTGCAGGAGCAACTGGCGGGGCAGTCATGGCTCGCTCGTGGCGGTGGAGCACTAGCGGGAGATCGCCTGGAAGAGGCGGTCAACGACTATTACATGGCAGTCACGAGAGCCCCCGGAATCGTTCCTGCGGATGCTGCGGGCGCGGTTCTCCTGGGACTTGTTCGTGAGTTTAGAGAAGATGTTGGCAAGGTTCCAGACAAGGCGCAGGCCGCGGCTCTCGTGGCGTTGTTCAAGGCGCACCAGGAAATGGAAAGGGAGAACCTGTCGGGGTGTGAAATGGAGTTGCGGCGCGCAGGTGCGCTGGTCGATTCTCTGCCCTCCGGTCGGTCCATTTCCCATTATCTACGAACGCGTCAGGAGGCTGATGGGCAGCAGCGGGCGCAGGGTTGGCTGGCAGAGGCGGAGGCGCTGGAGAATGCTGGCAACATTGAAGAGGCCATTGCTGTCTATGAGCGCGTGGCCAGAGTCTCGGGGTTTGCGGGAGGTCAACGATGTGCTGAGCGGGCCCGGGAACTGAAGAGCATGGTCAATGCTGGCTTGCAAAGGACTAATGCCCTGGCCTCATTGGATGCCCTCATTGCGGAGGAGCAGTTCTTCATGGCCCTGCGGGAGTTGGACAAGAGCCGGGCGCTGATCAATGACGCGCCTCGCCTGGCGGAGCTGGAAGAGGCCGCAAAGCGTGGTACGCAAAGCAAGTACCCCATGGATGTGAGAATACTGCCGCCACTTCTGGAGGCGAAGAGCAGTTTCCAAACGGAGGAGGGCATGGAGTTCCTGCCGGCCTCAAGCAGACTTCTGCAATCTGCCCCCGGGGCCAGTGAGTGGTTTGTCGCAAGTGGGCGACGGCTACTGGTCATCGATTCTGCCGAGCTGCGGGTCAAGCTTTCGGTGGAGATGCCGCCACAAGCCGACCTGACGGACAAGAAGGGTTTCTTCCTCTCTGATATTGTTCCCGGCGAGCGAGCCGGCCTGGTTGTCGTCAATTTCGATGACGATTTGATGCTCTACTTTCAGTACCGGCGGTCTCAGTTCAATCTGGTCAACGTATTGCCCCTGGAGCGGTTCCTGCAGCAATCTCGACGGCAGGTGACGCGCTGGTACACG
>CALGBT010000810.1 GCA_937884235.1 uncultured Pseudomonadota bacterium | reverse complement strand
CCTCTTCTGCCTGCCACTGGCCAGCCTGGGGCCCATGGGACTGCTGCCCGTCATGCGCTTCCTGGCCCCGGTGCTCTACCTGGCTGCGGGCTGGGTCTCGTGGCTGGTCTTGCGCACCGACTCCACCCGGCAGACAAAGCGGTTGCTGGCCGCGCTCTTCCTCGCCGCCGGAGTCCACTACGTCCTCGTGAAATTCGCCGTCACTCACGCCTTCTCGTGGTACTTCTCCCTGGAGACGCTGGCGGCCGCGCTGCTGGTCGGCCGACTGGCAGAGTTGGCCGTAACCCGGGCCGGTTGGCTGCTCCATTTGGCCCGCGTCGGGGCGGTCATGATCGCCTGTCTCAGTGCCCTCGTGCTGGCTGACTATGTGGCAGATGCACCGCTGGTCTTCAGAGCGCGGCAGGCCGCCGAGGATAACCGCGCCGCCAGCGCCTGGCTCGACGAACACGCACCACCGGGCACCGTCGTCGGCTCATGGGATGCCGGCATGTTCGGCTACTTCAGCAATCTGCGGGTGGTTCCTCTGGATGGGCTGGTCAACGACTGGGACTATCTGGAGGTCATTGGCACCAACGACTATGTCAACTACGCCCGGCGAGAGCACATTGAGTACATCGCCAACGGGTTCTACATCTATGAGGGAGCACCCATCGCCGACCGCCTGGGCCTGGAAACACTGCGTCCGCTGATGGTCGAGAAGTATCGTAGCCCGGTGAGGCAGATCTTTCAGCGGCAGGTGGCGTTCTTTGTTTTCGTCGTTGCCGAGCACCCACCCTCCCATGCTCGCTGACGTCTTTCGTCTCGTTCCGTTGCTCCGGCCTCCGGCCTGCCTCTCGTCTCTAACGGCCAGGGCAACGGCACAACATTGCCCTTCCCAGTCAGCGCAGCCCGCACTATGCTAGGCTGCACCAAGGCACCTGTGCCCTGCGGAGGTTTCGCCTATGCCCACCGACAAGCACCTTACTGACGCTGCCGCGAAGTGGACTCCAGCGGAGTTGGCAACCCTGGACACGCTCACTTCCCCCGCCGCCATCCAGCGCTTTCTTGACGACGTTGAATACAGCGCCGACCCCTTCTACCGCTCGCCCCGTTCGGTCATGCGGGATGGCAAGGCCCACTGCGCGGACGGCGCGCTCTTTGCTGCGGCCGCGCTGCGCCGACTGGGCCATCCGCCGCTGATCATGGAGCTGCGGGCGGTGCGGGACGATGACCACCTGCTGGCTGTCTACCGCCACAACGGACGGATCGGGGCCATGGCCAAGTCCAACTTCACGGGCCTGCGCTCCCGCGAACCTATCTTCCGCAACCTCCGGGAGTTGGCCCTCTCCTATTTCGAGAGCTACTTCAACCTGGAACTCGAGAAGACCCTCCGGGCCTTCTCCGTGACCCTCGATCTGGCCCACTTCGACCACCTGAACTGGTACTGCACCGACGACCACATCGAGCAGATCATGGACCGCCTCGACCGCGTCCGCCACTACCCGCTGGTCACCGAGACTATGGCCAGTGATTTCTCCTCGGTGGATCAGCGCACTTACGATGCCGGCACCATCGGCGTTAACTGGGATGGCGTTTACCGGGGACCGAAAGAGGTTTAAGTCATGTTCAGCATTCGCCGCATTTACGATACCGTGCTGCCCATCGATCAGGCCGCCATCGTCTCGGTACAGGAGATGCTGCGTAGCCAGTTCGACGAATTGCCGGAGCGCGAGGTTTCCTCGCTGCCGAGGAAGCTCCGCAACCCCATGCGCTATCGCTTTCGCACCATCGTCCTGGTGGCCGAAAGCTCTCTGCGCAAGGTCATTGGGTGCGCCGTGGTGCTCTACGAGGCGCAGCTCCGCTTCTGCTTCCTCGACTTCCTCTCGGCCGGCTTCACCCGCACCGGTGGAGGAATCGGCGGGGCCCTGTACCAGCGGGTCCAGGAAGAAGCGGCGGCGGAAGGGGCCATCGGCATCTTCATGGAATGCCTGCCCGACGACCCGGCACTCAGCCCCAAACCCAAAGTGCGGGCCCAGAACCGCGCCCGGCTGCGCTTCTATGAAAGGTATGGCGCCCGCCCGCTGGTGGGCACCGCCTATGAAACGCCCATTGACCCGGAAGACCCTGATGACCCGCCCTACCTGGTCTTTGACCCGTTGCTGGCGAAGACCGCATTGCCCCGGGTGCAGGCGCAGGAGATCGTCCGTGCCATCCTCGAACGCAAGTATCGCCGACAGTGTTCGCCCGACTACGTGGACCTGGTGGTACAGTCCTTCAAGGATGACCCCGTGCAACTGCGAGAGCCCCGTTATGTGGCCACGCCGAAAGCCATCGCAGTTGATGTCATTTCCCTCGAACGCCGCATTCTGCTGGTGGCCAACGAGGGTCACGACATCCACCACGTACGGGAGCGTGGCTACGTCGAGTCGCCGGCTCGCCTGCGCTCGATCCTGCGGGCCCTGCGACCGTCCGGGCTCTGCGTGGAGCAGCCGCAGAAAGCGAATTCCGACCGCCACCTGCTGGCCGTTCACGATGCCGAATACGTCCGCTACTTCCAACGTGCCTGTGCTAATCTGGGGCCGGCGGACCCCATCTACCCCTACGTCTTTCCAATTCGGAACCGGGCCCGGCCGCCCGTCGAGCTGGGCGTACGCGCCGGCTACTACTGTATCGATAGCTTTACGCCCCTGAGCGCCAACGCCTACAAGGCGGCCCGCGGCGCGGTGGACTGCGCGCTGACCGCGGCTCGTGCATTGGTCGCCGGCCGGCGCCTCGCATACGCTGCCGTGCGACCCCCGGGGCACCACGCCGAGCATGGCTTCTTCGGTGGCTTTTGCTACTTCAACAATGCGGCAGTGGCAGCGCACTTTCTCTCGGCCATCGGACCGGTGGCGATCCTCGACATCGACTACCATCACGGCAACGGCCAGCAGGATATCTTTTATCGACGCGCCGATGTGCTCACGGTCTCGATTCACGGCCACCCGCGCTTCGCCTACCCCTACTTCTCCGGGTATGCCAGCGAAACCGGCGAAGGGGAGGGCAAGGGTTACTCGCTCAACATCCCGCTCCCCGAGGAGGTGGACGGCGAGGCCTACCGACGGACGCTGGACAAAGCCATCGCCCGCATTCGTCGCTTCAAGCCGCTCTTTCTCATCGTCGCCCTCGGTCTCGATACCGCCCGGCAGGATCCAACGGGCACCTGGTCACTGGAAGGCGAGGACTTCGAGAGGAACGGCCACGCCATCGGCTCCATCGGCATCCCGACACTGGTGGTGCAGGAGGGGGGCTATGACAGCCGCGTTCTGGGGCGCAATGCATTGCGGTTTCTGACGGGCCTTTTTGCTGGTCATCGGCGGTGATGGGTGGGTGGGGCGATGCGACTTGGAGCATCTGGTGCCCGGCGGTCCTTCGACTGCGCTCGCGGTGCTCGCTGCGCTCTGGATGACGGGGGAGCGTTGGGGCCGCTTTGAACTGGAGTGGGTTGGGACGGACCTGATGGCTGCTGTTGCGACGTTTGACGCGGTGTTGGTTAACGGAATGTGGGCTAGATCGGGTGCCAGGGCTGAAGCCCTTCGCTGGGTACTTAGGCCCTCCGGGCCTGGTGCAGGGCGGGGTACCCCTCAAACATGTCGAGGCAGATTCTGCGCGCTGCCCGCAGCCCCCTCAGGGGCTAAGTTCCCTGCCCGGTCCTTCAGGGCCGGACTAACTAATCCCATTCCGAACACAAACACCGCGTCAAACGTCTCCTCAACCCACACCGCGTCAACCGCCGTCTCACAAACACCCCGATCACCCCACCTTGACCCCGCACCATCGCCTCCGTACACTGCCTCAACCCGGATGGTTTTTGGTGGTCTTGCCATGGCAACTGCCATGCCCGGCGGAGTAGTGGTGCCCCGGTCGGAGCAACGACCGTCCACTACCTGGCTGGGCCCGGTGCGCATTTCCGGCATGGTTACATAGAGAGGTCCGATGGCGCGGCGCTTGCATGGGACCGGCGGGAACTTGTTGGTGAGCTTGAGGGGGAATAGATGATGCGACAGCGGTTGGTCTGGATGGTCTTCCTGTTGGTCGGCTCGTTCTGGTCGGGGTGCGGTTGGCTTGACGAACATGTCGACGACGGCCCGGTTAGCTGTGCGGACCTCTGTAATGGCCGAGAGTGCGGGTGGAACGACGGCTGCGAATGTGGCTCCTGCGGAATGGGCGAGACCTGCAACTTCGCCAACAAATGTGAATCAACTGTTGATTGCGACTCTGTCTGCATCGGCCATTGCGGTTATGTCTATGCCCTCGGCTGCGACTGTGACCACTGCGAGGCCGGCCTGGAATGCGGCAACGACAATACGTGCGTCGACTGCGCCTGGAAGTGCGACGCGGCGGGGGCCGAGTGCGGCAATGTCGATGGTTGCAATTGCGGGGGTTGCCCGACCGGCAGTTCCTGCGCGGCCGACGGGCTTTGCGAGTGCGTCCCCAACTGCACCGGCCAACTCTGCGGTGACGATGGCTGCGGCGGGGAATGCGGCGAATGCGAATTCGGCGGCTGCCTCCCGGACAACACCTGTCCACCCTGCGCCCCGCAGTGCGAGGAACTCGAATGTGGTCCCGACGGCTGTGGCGGCTACTGCGGGCCGTGCGAACCTGGCGAACTCTGCTACGGTGAACTCTGCGAAGCGCCGTGTGCGGCTCCGGTGAAGCCCTTCTCCGGCAATCTGACCATCGTCGAGAGCCTGGCCCTGGGCGAGGGCAGTGCGGCCGGCGAAGCCCTTGACGTCGACGAAGACTCCGGGACCTGCAGCCCGGCATACCCATGCGAAGACGGGCAGGACAACAAGACCAGTGAATTCCTTGAGCAGATGTCAGACTTTGTCGCTTACAACTCGGAGATGCCGGCCTCCCCGGGCAACGATGGCCGGCACCAACTGCTGGAGTTGCCTGCCCCATTTGTTCCCGGAGCACCAATCACCGTCCACCTGTACAGGGGCAAACCCACTCCCGGCTGCGATGTTGAAGCCACCTCCTGCCCGGTGCTGGTCGATGCCCACGGTCTTGACCCCGAGAGTTGCGCACCGCGGTGGAAGCTCGAAGGTGAAACGACCAGCAGCGAGTTGACCGCGGGAGGGCCCGGCAACGTGGTTCCATGGCCGGTCCATATCGGCCTCTTTCAGCCTGTGGTCATGCACGTCCACAACTTTGCCATCGCGGCCGATGTCGAACTGGGCGACGGGGGCAAGGTATTCTCCCTGCAAGGCGTAATCGGCGGCGCGTTTCGGCTTGAAGTAGCCCTGGAAGCCTGGGAGAAGCTCCCCGAAGAAGCGTGGACAGACCTGGGATTCTCAAAGGAGATGGTGCAGAACCTGCTGGAGATGTTCCTCGCACCAGATATCGATACCGACAGCGACGGCCTGCCCGACGCAATCTCGTTTGGCCAGAAGTTCACGGCCGGCGCGGCGACCGCAGCAGGCCTCTATTCCCCCGTATCCGATGGAGGACAGCAATGAGATCTTTGGAACGTAGCGCAGACCGCCGACTCGCCCCGGTGTTGGTCATACTTCTGGCAATCTTCGCCAGCGCACAGACCATGGGCTGCTTCGGCAGCAGCGGGGGCAGCGGGGGCAAAGCGCCTGTCCTGGGCCAGGCGGGCGACTCCTGCGACGATGACTCCGACTGCGAGTCCGAGCTTATCTGCTACACCGTCCGCGACCAGCGGACCTGCCGCGCCGACTGGGGTCTCGAAGGTGACCCCTGCGACGCAGGGGACTGCCAGCATGATTTCTCGTGCGTGTTCAAGAATGACGACACGTGCATGCTCACCCGCTTCGAAGGGGAGCAGTGCCACTGGAATGACCAGTGCGAAGTGGGGCTGGTCTGCAACTGGGGATACACACCGGACCAATGTGCCCCCCCGGGCCAGATAGACGACCCTTGCGGCTATGAAGGAGAATGCGCCACGGGACTGACCTGTGACCTTGACCTGAAACGGTGCATCCAGCACTGCTCCAGCGACAGCCAGTGCGGTGCGGGGTATGTCTGCGTGAAGAAGTCCGACAACCGCTGTCTGCCTGAAGTCGCCGCCGGCCAGAGCTGTTACTGGAACGACGAATGTGCCGACGGACTGGTCTGTCACTGGGCCTATGCGCCCTACGTGTGCCGACCTCCAAGCTCGGGTGGCGAGCCCTGCACAATGCAAAACGAATGTGCCTACGGACTCGAATGCAACCTTGACCTGGGCCTGTGCATCGACCACTGCACCGTAGACTCGGACTGTCCCCCCGGACAGGTCTGTGTCGCCAAAGCTGACAACAGTTGCATGGTCGAGAGGGGTCTCAACGAACTCTGCAATTTCAATGAAGAGTGCGCCGGCGACCTGATTTGCAACTGGTCCCAAACCCCCTACATCTGCCTGCCGCCCAGCCAGGAAGGCGAGCCCTGCGCCATGGACAACGAATGTGCCGCCGGGCTCGAATGCGACCTCGACGTGGGCCTGTGCATCGTCCGCTGTCATGCCCAATCTGATTGCCCCGCGGGCTCCTGGTGCGACCAGTCCGCAGGCCTGCCACAGGGCGGTAGCTGTGCGCCGCAGGTGGCCCCAGGTGAGGAGTGTTCATCCCCGGACTCCTGTACCGACGGATACTACTGCGACGAACTCGCAGAGGTTCCCACCTGCCAGCCACCAGCGGCGGAAGGCGAGCCCTGCGGCAACCCGCTGGCTTGCGACGAAGGGCTCGTCTGTCTCTGGTATGAACCGCTGCCCGTGTGTGCCCCGCCCCCCGAGGAAGGCGGCACCTGCACAACCCTGGTGCCCTGTGTGGAAGGGCTGGTGTGCAGCATCGGCCTGCCCGAACAGCTTGGCGAGTGTCTGGTTGCGCCTCTCGACGTCACCCTCTGTGCGTGGGGGGCCGGAGATTGTGCCGAGGAAGAAGTCTGCAATTTGCTGTTGGCTCCGCCGCAGTGTTCGCCCGCCCCGACCATGGGGGAGCCTTGCAGCGGCTACGTGCCGTGCGCGGAGGGGCTGGTCTGCAGTAGCGTGGATGTTGTCCCGGGTGTTTGTGAGGAGCCGGTGCCTGACTGACGGGTAGTTGGATTGGGTGGTGCGATTAGACGCCCCGAGTGGCGTCTCTACGGGTTGCTGGGGGCCGGGGCTTTGATGGCGTCAGAAAGGGA
>CALGBT010000809.1 GCA_937884235.1 uncultured Pseudomonadota bacterium | reverse complement strand
CGCTCTATCTCCCCACTGGGACCGAGGAGGCCAGCAGCATGGCCCTTGCTGACTTGTGGTTTGGACCCAAGTTCATGCACGGGTATCTGACGGCAGCGCCCTACTTCGCCATGGGCTTCGACTCATTTCTCATTTCCATTCAAGCGCACGGGGAAGTTGTCAGTCAGCACAATGTCCTTGGCGAGGATTCTGCCGTGGCCGCAGCCGATCAGCTTCCGGGCTATGTACTCTATGGCAAGTATGGGGCCGGAGTGGTTGTTCTGCCCAACTGGCCCTTGTCGCTCATTGGCGAGATCAATGGACTCTATCCCATTAACGAGGATTCCTCGCCGTACAACGCCGTCTTTGGCATTGTTGGGGTGCAGACCAAGCTGCTCTGGCTCAAGGCAGCTGTGGCTGGCCAGTTCCCCATTGTAGCCCCGGCACCAGAAGATCTGGGGGCCATCGGTGGAGTCAGTCTGGGCGAATTGGCCAGCTATTCGGTCATCGCCCGTGCATCATTCGTCTTCTAGCCATTGCCCACCGTCAGGATAGGAACAATGGGAATCTACACCAAGACCGGGGACCGAGGCAGTACCGCCACGTTGTCCGGTGACCGCCATCTCAAGAACCACCCGTTGTTCGAGGCCAATGGTTCTGTGGACGAACTCTCCGCCCATATCGGAGTGCTGCGTGCCGGGCCCTGTTGCCTGCCAGCTCTACCGCGATTTGCGGCATTCCTTGAGAGAGTTCAGCGGGACCTGGTCCCCCTCGGAGCTTTCATCTCCTCTGGAGAAGCCAGTTATCTGGACTCCATTCGCCTGGGCCCGGCAGATTTTGAAGCTCTCATTGACCTGGTGCTTCAGCATCACCCCATTGACGGCTTTATCACCCCAGGGGCCAATGAACTGGAGGCCGCGCTACACCTGACTCGCACCGTTTGCCGGCGGGCTGAACGGCGCCTGGTGGACTTGCGGGAGATCAGACCTGACGAGCGAGCGCTTCGTCATCTCAATCGGCTTTCTGACCTCTTCTTCGCCCTGGCGCTCTGGGCGCTCGCGCCCTTTGACATTTCCTTTCCCTGACCTTGTGCCTCCCGCCAAATGTGGATAGACTCTCAGCGCCGTCCGGGAGGGAAAGAATGCAGCGATTCATGGCTCTGGCTACGACATTCTGGGTGATAGGGGCAGTCGGTGCGGGCTGCGATGGTACAATAGACTCGGCCAAGAGCGAGGTCGTGGCGCCTGCCGACAGCTCGGCCGAAGATTCGGCCGCGGCCCCGGAGACTCGCCTGGACCAGGACATTCTGGAGGCAGATCTCTATCCCGGCCCACCGGGGGCCGCGGGCATTTTCGAGAAGGAGCGCAACGCCTTCTACGACCAACCCTATCCCAGCAATACCCGGTTGCGACCCAACGGGCGGCCCAATCTGCAGGATTTCCCCAACCCGACAGGATTGCCCATCCTGAAAGAGTACATCAAGATCGCCGAGGCGCGCCTGGACGGTTTTGGCAACAACTCTGCCATTTACTTCCGCTTTGATGCTGCACTGGCGAGTGTCTACTTCCCGTTGGTTTACGGCACTGTCTCTGCTGCCGCTCCAGTTTTCCTTGTCAACGTCAGTGCCGAATCTCAATTCTATGGTGAATTCATCCCCGTGGAGATGCGATGGTGGGATCGGGAGGCGCCGGCGGACGACTACTACCTGCTGCCTCGAACCCTCATCGTCCGTCCGGTGGGAGGCTTTCCGTTGCGCCCCGGCGATACCTACGCATGTGTGATTACCCACCGACTGCTGGATGCCCAGGGGCTGCATCTTGGCACCACGGAGTTGGTAGAGAGGGCTCTGTCTGAGGACCCTTCCGCCCCCATGTACAACATCTTCGCGCCGCTGCGGAAGTGGCTCGCCGAGACGCCCGGTGTGAGTGCCACGGACGTGGCCATTGCCACCGTCTTCAAGGTTCAGGACCCGGTGAAGGAGATGGTCCAGGCAGCACGCTACCTGTGGGAGGACTTCACTCCCGAAATGGTGGGACCGGTGCAGTCGAAGCCTACGGGTAACGATTATCTCCTCTTCGAAGGTGAATACCTCGCCCCCAACTTCCAAACTGGTGAGCCGCCCTATGATTCCCAGGGTGAGATAGTCTTCGACGAGGAGGGCAATCCCAAAACTCAGTGGATGGAGAAGATCACCTTTGCGCTGACTGTCCCAAAGGGGCAGACGATGCCTTCCGCAGGATGGCCCATTGTCATGTACTCTCACGGCACCGGGGGCAGCTACAGCGGGTTCACAAAATCGACTGCGAAGTGGTTCACGGACATCGGGATTGCCGTCATCGGCATTGACCAGCCCCTGCATGGCAAGCGGTATGACGGGCCTCCCATCGACGTGGAGTTCTACTCCTTCAACTTCACGAATCCGTATGGGGCCCGCAGTCTCTTCAGGCAGGCGGCGCTGGATTTCGTGACGCTCACCCGGCTGCTTCAGGAGATGACTTTCTCGGCAGCCGGGCAGCAGGTGCGCTTTGACTCGGCCCGAGTTGGCTACTTCGGGCATTCACAGGGAGGCCTTACCGGGGCCCTCTTTCTGGCCGTGGCCAGGGACTTGAGGGCGGCTGTTCTCTCCGGGGCGGGGGGCGGTCTCTCCGACACGATTCTTTTGCGAAAGCAGCTCGACAGCGGCACCAATTTCGATATCAAAGCGACCCTGG
Organism: uncultured Pseudomonadota bacterium; assembly: GCA_937884235.1. Classification (GTDB taxonomy): domain Bacteria; phylum Myxococcota_A; class UBA9042; order CAIXZC01; family CAIXZC01; genus CALGBT01. Next base: position 4,436 of record CALGBT010000809.1, on the reverse strand, counting down.
AGGGGCTGCTGGAGTTGGCCTACGAAGATGAGTTGGACCTCTTCCATCCGGTCCTGACTCTGGTTCAGACTTTGGTGGAGACCACAGACCCCATCAATTACAGCCCTTACTATCTTGACAATCGCTTTGTTGAGAATCCGGTGAACGTGTTGATCACGGAAGGCGTCGACGACCCCTATACGCCGGCAGTGACAACCGATGCGCTGGCTATTGCTGGACGCATCTCCCCCCTTGTTCCTAAGGTCCACAACCACCCCGGCTTTGATCTGCTGGAGTTGGCACCGCTTTCCCTTCCTGTGCAGGGGAATCAGCAGGCCGCTGATGGTCGCGTCGCGACCGCAGCGCTTGCGCAATTTGAAGGGTACGGCCACTTTGTCGCCTTCGACAACCCAGTCTGTCGCGCCTACTACCTCTCACTTTTTCAAAGTGCCTTCGCCACTTCCGGAGCCCCCGTAATTGCAAAATAGTTCTTTCTTTTCCAGGGGCGTACAACTAGTATCTTAGCCGCCTGGAGGACAAGCCTGGAGGCCACGAGGTAGGCATGGCTCATACGGTTATCGAGAGGGTTCGGGACCAGGAAGCGTTGCTGGCGCTCTTTGGTCACGATCGTGTGAGAAATGCCTATCAGATCGGTTCCATGGGCCCCGGCTACCGTGACTATACCCGCCACTACTGGATGACTCGGCTGGGGGAACCCCGGGCCGTGATGTCTGTCTACGATGGGCTGTCGGCACCAGCCCTGTTCACGTGGGGTGACCCGACGGATTTGGGAATGCTGCTGGAAAGATTGGGGGGGCAGCTTCCAGGCCGAATGCTTGTCCATCGTTACCCGGAGCACGAGGCTGTTCTGGGGCCGGACCTGAAGGTCAAAGCGGTGCGTAAGCAGGTGCGCATGGTCCTGACACAGGAGTCGTTCCGGCCTTCCTCGCATGGTCGGGAGATCGTGCGCCTGAGCCATCGCGACACCGCCGGGATTGTTGGACTCTACGCCAATTACCCGGACAGTTTCTTTGAGCCGTACCAGCTGGAGTCGGGCTATTACTTTGGCCTCAAGGATGGCGACGAGTTGATGAGTGTGGCCGGCATCCATGTGATCTCCCAGAAAATGGGCCTGGCTATGCTTGGTAATGTTGTCACCTCCCCTAGGGTGCGTGGTCAAGGCTACGCTCGCCATGTCACCTCTGCGCTTTGTGCTTCTCTTTTTGAGTCCTACGAGTTGTTGGCCCTGGATGTTCCCATGGGTTCTTCTTCGGCGCGTCATGCGTTCGAGGCCCTGGGCTTCGACTCCCGTTTCCACTACGAACAAGTGCTGGTCCATCGAGGGACCGGCTGGGTTGACGATGACTGACAGTTTCTCGCTCGAGCACCTCCGCTTCGACATCCAGAAGGCTCATTTGGCGGTGCTGGACCAGACTTTGCTCCCCGCGCAGGAATCTTGGGTGCGGTGTACAAGCGTCGCGGCCGTCGCCCACGCCATCGTTACGATGCAGGTCCGTGGGGCGCCCCTTATTGGGGTTGTTGCCGCCTACGGCCTGGCCATTGCCGCAGCGCAAATCAAGGGCGGAAGGGATGACTTCTCTGCCGGAATTGCCGCTGCTGCTAAGCTGCTGGCAGGTACTCGGCCCACCGCGGTCAATCTCTTCTGGGCCATCGACCGGATGCAGCGCAGAGCCTCTGCCCTGGGCGATTTGCCGGCCGCTGAGCGCTACCAGGCGTTGGCCGATGAAGCCGTCACTGTCCATGCTGAGGATGTGGCTATGTGCCGTGCCATCGGGCAGCATGGTGGTGAACTGGTCCAGGACGGTGAGGTCATCATGACTCACTGCAATGCCGGGGCACTGGCTACTGGCGGCTACGGGACAGCCCTGGGGGTTGTGCGCGGGGCGATTGCCCAAGGCAAGCGAGTGCGGGTTATCGCCCGAGAGACGCGGCCGCTGCACCAGGGGGGGCGGCTTACCGCCTGGGAATTGGCACGGGATGGCATCGATGTGACTGTAATTCCCGATAGCGCCGCAGCCCATCTCATGCGCACCGGGCGGGTCGACCGCGTTGTGGTAGGGGCCGATCGCATTGCCGCCAACGGCGATACGGCCAACAAGATAGGCACTTATGACCTGGCTCTCGTGGCCCATGCCCACGGCATTCCTCTGCACGTCGCAGCCCCTTACTCAACCGTGGACTTCACGCTTCCTGACGGCAACCTCATCCCCATTGAGGAACGCTCCGAAATGGAGATGCGGCAGTTGGGGCAGGCTGTTTTGATACCTGACAATGCGGCAATCTGGAACCCCGCCTTTGACGTTACTCCGGCCTCCTTGATAACTTCCATTATCACTGAGGCTGGCGTGGCTGAGGCCCCTTTCGGCGCTAGCCTTCGGCGCCTGCTCGCGGCCAAGATCCAATGATGCGTGGAGGGGTAATTGGAGTGCTGCTGGTTGGTCTGCTGGCGGCCATCGGCATCCTTTCAACGCCGGGGGCCAGCCCCCCAGCCCGGTCCGGTCTCGAGTTCTTTACGGTAAAATATGGCGCATGGGGCCTTGCCAGAGTGCGGGTGCTGCGTTTTGAGCCACGGGCATTCGAGCTCCGGCTGCTCCGTCCCCCCGAGGGAGCAAGCCTTGCACGGGTTTCTCAGATGCCTGGTTGCCGGGAGGCCCTCGCATGTATTAACGGACCTTTCTTCGACGAAGAGGGCGGTGCGCCCCTGGGGCTATTGGTGAGCGGCAACGACGTGTGGCAACCCCTGCGCGCGGTGACATGGGGAGTCTTCTGGGCGGATCGTGAGGGTGTTCCTCACGTGTCAGTTCACGATGATTTCAAGTCTGGAGTGAAGGCCGAGCAGGATGTCTCCTTCGCCATCCAGTCTGGTCCCACGACGCTCCTCGACAGCGACGTGAAGAAGAAGGACCACACCGAACTGGCCAGGCGTACAGCAATTGGCATTGATGAGCAGGGGAGGATTCTGGTTCTGGTGGCGAACTTCCCGGTGAAACTGGCCTCCCTGGCCGAGTTTGCCAAGACCAAGCTGGCGGCGAGAGATCTCGTAAACCTTGACGGAGGATCGTCCACCCAGTTGGTGGTGCGAGGTCAGCAAAACGAGCCCAAAGTTCTGGGATTTCCGGTTGCCGTTGGTGTAGGAATCTACCCGCGGTCGGCTTCCAGCACCAGTGGCGATGCGCCCTCCAAATCGGCCTCAGAGAAATAGCGCGTCCAATTGAAAGCAGGGCCGGGGTCAGTCTTGCGCCCAGGCGGCAGAGCAACATCTTCGTGGCCGACGATATTGCTCGTCGAGATGGGAAGAATGGCGAGCAAAGCTCTGGTCAACTGCCCCAGCACGCGGTATTGGACCGCCGTGAACTCCCGGTCAGTGGCGGGGACGAAGACCAGATCCAGACCAACGCTGTAACTATTCACGTCGGGGCGACCGTGGAGACTGCTCATGCCTGCATGCCAACCTCGCCTGGACAACGAGACGAGTTGAACCAGCGTCCCGTCCCGGTCGACTACGTAGTGTGTGGAGACCCCCTTCTCGGGGCATGAGAGATGAGTGATGGAGGCCTCAAATTCCAGTGCTGTGTAGTGGACTATGAGCGTGTCGATAGGGGCATCAGCCGGGCGGGAATTGTGGTTCGGGCTCGGCTGCCACAGGCATTGGATACCCACACGGGAGAGGCGGTCACGGACCTGATGGTCGGTGGCAGACATGGTCATCAGTAAATGCTCCCGCCGATGAATTCACGCACAACAGAGTTGCCGGGAATGGCGGTGGAGTCAGAGAGCGGTTGCACCCGAGAGAGGAAGCGGCAGACTCTCTCCGCCCGCTCACGACCGTCCACAGGACCTCCCCCCGTCCTGAGATAGGCCTCCAGGTGGGAGAGTAAAAGCGGACGATAGAGGGGGATTTCGTAGGGGAAAGTGCCATTGAGGACGAAGTCGGCATCACCGACGTAGGGAATGATGTGCTTCTTCTCGCTGCGCCGGACGTAGTGCCAGTGATTCAGCGTCTGATCAGGAGTGACATTGCGGTGGACTTTGTCCCTAGCCATGCGGCGCAGCAAACGGACATCGGTCCAACGGATCCAGGCACCATCCTGATCCAGGGTCTGGGCGAGCGCCTCGATGTAAACCTTGTACTTGACTTCCTCCGGTATTTTGGTCGTCAATCCTTTGTAGAGTCCGTGGAGGGTATCAAGCAAGGCCACCTGGTTACGACCCAGCTTCATGGGAATGGTCTCAGCTGTGCGCCGGCCTGCGTGGAAGTCAAAGATGGGGGAGTCGATGCGTTTGCCGCCCAGGAGCTTTACTAGGTGGTCGTTGAGCAGTGGCAGATCGATGGCCTCAGGAGTCTCATAATCGTAGTCTCCAGTGACGTCTTGCGGCTGATATTCCAGGGAGCGGAAGTAGTTGTCGACGTTGATGGCCACCAACTCCAATCCTCG
>CALGBT010000808.1 GCA_937884235.1 uncultured Pseudomonadota bacterium | reverse complement strand
TGGCCCTATGACGCATGGTCAATCGGACCGCCAGCGTTCACCCGGCTCCATTGGCGCGGGTTCGACCCCGGGCCGGGTGTTCAAAGGCATGCGAGGCCCTGGACACATGGGCAACAAACGCGTGACCGTTCTGAATCTTGAGGTCGTCAAGGTGGACGAAGCCGGGGCCGAGGGATGTGTCCTCACCGTGCGAGGACAGGCTGCGGACAATGCCGCCTCCTTCAGTTCGGCCGCCGGCAACGTCTCGGGCCGGCCACTGACCAACGCCGCCGCGAACTGGACGCCCGATGGCTGGCCGGTGGTTGGGGCCGCCGGGCTTTCGCAACGAACCACCGACCTCTCTGGTATCGTCCAGGAAATCGTCAATCGTCCCGGGTGGTCGTCTGGCAACGCCCTGGCCATCGTTCTTACCGGCTCCGGCAAGCGCACCGCCGAAGCCTACGACGGCGACCCCGCCGGCGCCCCGCTACTGCACGTGGAATTCGGCATCGGGGAAGCGGTCAACAAGGCCCCGGTGGTCAACGCTGGCCCCGATCTGCAAATCACGCTGCCCGTCGACAGCGCCTGGCTGGCCGGCTCAGCTGCCGACGATGGGCTCCCGGTGCCCCCCGGGGCACTGGCCCTGGCCTGGACTCAAGTGAGCGGACCCGGCGTGGTCAGCTTCGTCGATGCCTCTGCCGCCGCGACCGCCGCCGTCTTCCCCGCGGCTGGGACCTACGTCCTGCAGCTCACTGCCGACGACGGACAGTGGCTCATTGGCGACCAGATGACTGTGGAAGTCTTCGCCGGCGGGGGCGGCATCGAAATACTCGAAATTGCAGTTGCCTCCTCCACAGACGATGCCGAAGAGAGCAGCGCCGGGGTTCCCTACCTCGAAAGCAGCGACCTCGAGCTGGTCTACGACTCCTGGGATAACGCGGGGAACCAGACGGTGGGCATGCGCTTTGCCAGCGTTGCGATCCCGAAGGGAGCCACGGTCCTCACCGCATACGTACAGTTCAAGGTCGATGAGACCGGGGCCGCGGCAGCCGCCGTAACCATCCGCGGACAGGCCGCCGACCAGGCCGCCGCCTTCAAGGCCAGCGCCAACAACCTCTCTGGCCGGCCGCTGACCGAAAACGCCGCAGCCTGGTCCCCACCGGCCTGGAACAGCGCCGGTGCCAGGGGACCTGACCAGCAAACCCCGGACCTCGCCCCGATCATTCAGGAAATTGTCAATCGCACCGGCTGGGCCAGCGGCAACTCCCTGGCACTGCTCCTCACCGGGTCAGGCAAGCGCACCGCCGAAGCCTACGACGGCGACCCCGCCGGCGCAGCAATGCTGCACATCGAGTACACGCTGGGCAACTAGCCGACGCGGTTCCACGGTAGTACCCCAAACACCACGCCCACACCAACGGCAACGGGCCAGGGTCTGACCCCGTCACATGGCCCTGCGACATATCACTTCCAGGCTCGCTGGACCACCAACTCGGTGGCTGGGAAAGTGCTGAACTCTCGCGCAGGTGGCCAGGCCGCCGCTAGTTACAATGGTTAGCTGGGACGGGGCCCTGCATCGCAAAGCAGCCCTTTGCACCCTTGCCGAAGTTGTCGTATCCCAGGGTGCAAGTGGTTGCCCCGGAACTGGCGCAATCAGCGTTGGAAGAGCAAGAGTCCACGCAGCGGTAGTCGGCCAGGTAACTGTCATCCTGGCCCAGGTTGACACAAACGCGCTCACCGGGGCAGTAGCCCTGATGGCTGCACGGTGTGCATTCAATATCTCTTTGGCAGAGGTGGTACGTGGCTGCATTCGCAGCGTATGCGCCTTTACGCGGATAGGGAGTGGTGGGAAGACACTTCATATCAGGGCCACCTGACGAACATGAATCAGACTGGGGGTTACAAGGCGCGGTGCAGTATCCCATCCATCCGTCAGGCCCCAGCCAACATAGTCCACTGAGGCACTCATTCATCGCGTAGCCTTCGCTGTCCTCAGCATTGGGGTCACATTCTTCCCCTAGCAACTTGCTGGGTTGGGGTTCCCCCCAATTCTCGGTGGAAGTGCAGAGGTGTTCCAACGACGGAGAATACTGAGGCCCATACGTAACCAACCGCGGCAAGCAGGCTTCCGTAGCAGGGCAGCCGTAGTTCGCAGAGCAGTCGGCAAGTGAGGCAGGTGTGAAGTAGCAGAGCCCCAGATATATGTTGAACTCTGGCACATTGAAGTCCCCGCCCCACCCGAAAAGGCCGGCGCTGCAGAGCCCCTTGAACGTTGTGCCACCCGACAGTAAATCGGGACAATCACTAGACTTTTCACATAGTTCCGTGCAAAACCCGGCCTCATCGTAGTCCGGGTAAGCGCCCAGACACAAGCCGCCCTGACACTCGTCTCCATAGAAGCAGGATTCTCCGGTTTCTACTGCCCCGGATGGGGTCGTTGCGCAAAAACCAACTCCTTCATACGGACCGTCTGGGTGGAGCATCTTCTTGCCAGGCATATCCGGGTTATCGACCAGATTTGGCAACTCGGTCAAGAGGCACTTCTCGCCCGCGGGGCAGGAGGCGTTGGCGTAGCATTTCTGCTGCGAGCCGGGGAATGCTTGGCAGCTTTGCAAGGGCAAGGCCTGGTCACCGTAGCCGTCGTCATCAAGGTCTACGCTGTACTCAAACACTGTGCAGAGTTGGTTTCCACCGCAATCACCGTCGCCAAGGCAGAGACCGCTGCAGTATCCGTCGACGCACAGGTCCTTGTGTTTGCATTGAGCCAGTCCGTTGCCACAAGGTTCACCTAAACCGCTCCCACCTTCATGTTCTGGAAAACAGAGGTTGCTCCACATGGGAAATCCGGATTGTGGGTCAACTTCTCCCTCATAGTTCCAGGTGCAGTAGAAGTCCGATGGGCAATCTTCATCCAGTTGACAATCATAGTAGCCAACGCATTTGCCATCGTCAGTGCAGCCGAAATCGGAGGGGCAGCTACCACACTGACAGCCTCCCGGTGTGGTGCCACACTCCCACGTTCCGCAGTCGCAGCTGTCAGGGGGATTGTCCACGTCGGAGGGGGCGACCAAATCCTCTGGGTCATCTACATCTGCGGGCAGCACAGTCTCCGCTTGTGCCACCAAGTCGCTGTCCACCGGGGAAGAGTCGCTGCCGGCGTCCACCAAATCGCTCCCGAGGAAACCAGGGATGTCAGTCGCCGGGGTCATCAGCTCTCCTCGAGCATCAATAGTCGAAGTGGTTGGCACGTCATCGTTGGAACTACCGTTCCCCGATCCGCAGCCCACCACAATCGCCGATAATGCCAGAGCAAACGAAAGGGTAGCTCGCACATACATAGTGGTCATAATGCCCTCCAGGTAACTACATGGCCAATAACGTACTATTCGTGCTACTGAAAGTATCTTTTCGTGGACGGTCGTGTCAAGACGGTAATTAGAAAAAAAGGACGGGGCTGACCGACCCCAATCGCGCTATCTCGTGCGCTCTAGTGCCACGTATGACAGGGCGGGATGGTGATGTACTCAAGGCCGCCATTGGGGCCAGCAAAGGAATAGCCATCCCCCTGCACACAGATTGAATTCCCGACGTGCTTCTCCTTGAATTGGATGATGACCAGCACTCCCTCGCCCACGGGAATGCTGGAGCCGAACCCCAGGGCCATAAAGGAATTCGGTCCTTTGAAGAGTGCCGGCAAGTACTCCTCCACCAGCCCTCCGCCAACGTCGACCAATCCCCAGGCACTGAGATTCATCCCCAACGACTGCACCGGTACATCGTTCGCCATGATGATCTCCGCTGAGGTCGTGGTGACTTTGCCAAACTTGAGACGCACCGGCGGCGGATTGATCAGGTTCTGGCAGTATCCATCAACACACTCTTCCTGCACCGCGCAACAGATGTTCTCGCACTCGACGTTCAGGCAAAGACACTTGAAATCGTCGTCGCACACCGCATTTTCCCAATCGCAGCCGCCACAGTATCCACCGCAACCGTCAGCACCGCACTCCTTGCCACTACAATCGGGGGCGCATTGACACTCGCCCAGAACGCACTCGTTGCTCTCCCCCGGGCACTCCCCACAAACTCCTCCACAGCCATCGTCCCCGCACTTGAGGCCATCACACTTGACCTTGCAGGAGCACTCCCCCCCCTGGCAGTTGCCCCACCCCTCAGGCTCGCCACAACTCGTCCCGTTCTGCAACGGTGTGTGGCCGCAGCCTCCCGGCACACTGCACATGTCGCTGGTGCACTCATTGTCATCGTCGCAATTGACCCCATACCCAACATTGGTGCAGCCGCCGATGGGATGACAGTAATCGCTGGTACAGTCCACGCCGTCATCGCAAACTCCCGGCACCAACGGGTGGCTGCAACCACTCTCTGGTGAACAGAGGTCGTCGGTGCAAGCCACACCGTCATCGCAGGGCTGGAGGGAATCGAGGGCCACCTGGCAGACTCCGTTTCCGTCATCCATGTCGCAATACAAAGTGCCGTTACAGATATTGCCATCGTCAGCGCAATTGTCGTCGGTGAAACAACCGCACCCCGGCGGAGTATTCTGCGCTGTGGGACGCTGTCCGACACACTTGCCGTCACTACATTTGTCGTTCAACGAACAGTCGAATTCGTCATCGCAAACGGTTCCTTCGGCCATCACTTCATGGAGGCATTGCCCGGTGGCCTCATCGCAGGAATCAACCGTGCATTGGCTCCCGTCGTCGCAAATCTTGACCACTCCCACGCAGATTCCGGCCCCGCACTTGTCGGCCATCGTGCACGGAACCCCGTCATCACAATCGTCGCCCTCGGTAGCGGCAAACTCGTGAGCGCACTGCCCGGTTACCGGGTCACAGGAATCCACCGTACACGAGTTGCCATCGTCACAGTCAGTTGGCGCACCCACGCAAGCAGCCATCACACAGTGATCATCAGCGGTGCATTCGCTATTGTCGTCGCACGGTGCATCATGCTTGTAGAGGTGCCGGCAGGTGGCATCCGGATCGCAGACGTCGATGGTGCAATCGCTGCCGTCATCACAGTTGCCGCAGTCGCACTCCCCGCTGGCCGCCAGACCGCACTGAGGCACCTGACACCACAGGTCGCAATCGGGGATACATGCACCCTCGATGCAGTTGTAGCCCCACTCGCCACAGTTCCCGCAACTCCCGCCACAGCCATCTTCCCCGCAGCCATTCTCTTTGCAGACCGGCGCGCATTGGCACACTCCGTTCTGCGAACAGTTGCCCCAACCGAGCGGTTCTCCGCACGGAAAACCTGGGGGCACCGCCCCGTACGTACAGGCGTTAACCGGGTCGCAGTACCCCCGGACGCAGGGATTTGCGCCAACGCACTTGCTGTCGTCAGGCACGTTCAAGCAACCGAGTTCCGGATCGCAAATGTCGACGGTACAAGATGCCTGGTCGACGCATTGAATGGTCATGGGAAGGTGCTTGCAGCCCTCGGTGGGGTCGCAGCTATCCACCGTGCAATCGATTCCGTCATCGCAGTCGAGAATGGAGTCCGGGGCAATATGACAGTTCCCGCCGAGGTCGCTCTCCAGACACGAGACCGACCCGGCGC
>CALGBT010000807.1 GCA_937884235.1 uncultured Pseudomonadota bacterium | reverse complement strand
CCTGACCACGGCGCGCAAAACGGTTTCAGCCAACTTGAGCGTAGAATCCTCAAGATCGTCAACAGCCTGGTTTTCCGCAAGCACGCCACGGGCGGCCGGGCCTTGAAGTTCAGCTGCCAGGAGCTGCGACACCTGATGTACCTGAACCCCTACGGCGAGTTGATAACCTGCGGGCTCAACCACGATGCAATCGGCAATCTCGCCCGTGACGGCTTTGACGCTGTCTGGAATTCTCCTGAGGCCAGGGCAGCCCGCCAGGCGGTGCAGGAGTGCCCGGGCTGCATGCAGGGGGCCGTTGAAATCATGAGCCGTCTATACGGATGAGAATGGACGACAGAACCAGCGGCGGAAGCGAGAGCTACGACCGCCCGACAGACCCTTCCCCAGGCCCCTCCTGGCAGCAACTGCTGGGGAAGCGGGATCTGGTAGTCAGCTTTGTTTCCCTTTATATTATTGAGAACACCGGCATCAGGCTGCTGGCGGCGATGCTTCGTCAGGAGGGGACTCGGGTCCATGAGGTCTACTTCAAGGATTGGGTCACCAATCGCATCGAGCCGCCCTCCGAAGCAGAGCTTGCTTTGCTCATCGAGGAGCTGCGCGCAAACGGTACCGATCTGGTCGGCATCAGCGTGCGCGCCTCGGCGTTCCATCGGTTGGCGCGGCAAATCACTGAGCGCATTCGCCGCGCGCTGAAGATTCCCGTTCTCTGGGGTGGAATGCATCCCAGCTCCTGTCCCGAAGATGCGATTCGAGTGGCCGACATGGTGGCCATCGGCGAAGCTGAGCAGAGCCTGCCGCAGCTCACTCTACGGTTACGTAACGGAGAATCCATTGATGACCTTCCCGGCCTCTGGCTGCATACCCATGACGGCGTGCGCCGGAACCCGGTGGCCTCCCTGGTGCAAGACCTCGACGCTCTTCCCATGCCCGACTACCATAGCCCGGACAAGTGCCTCATCGAGGGCCGCAAGGTGCAACGGGGGGACCCCTACGCCAATCAACCGATCTACCTGCTCATGGCCTCCCGCGGCTGCCCATTCCCCAGCTGTACGTTCTGCTCCAACAGCGTCATGGACCGAATCTACGGGGACCAGCCATACTTCCGATTGCGAGGCGTTGACCACGTCCTCGCTGAGGTCCAATATGCGCGCCAGAACTTTCCCAGCCTCAAGCGCATCCGTTTTGATGACGAGGAATTCCCTGTCAGCAAAGGCTGGTTCGACGAGTTCTGTGCCCGCTGGCCCGAGGAGGGTGGTGTTCCTTTCGAAATCCATATGGACCCGCGAGTAGTGACCCGCGAGAGGCTCGAACGGCTGAAGGCCATCGGCCTCGACACCGTCTTCATGGGCATCCAGTCCACGGCCAAGGTCAACCGTGACCTCTACTGCCGGAACGTCTCCGACGAGCAGGTTATTGCCGCCGCTCAGGCCATCCATGATTCCGGGGTACGAGCCGGCTATCAGGTAATCCTCGACGACCCGGTATCCACTGTCGCGGACAAGGAACAACTCTTTCGTCTGCTCCTGCAAATCCCGCGCCCCTACGAGATGATCCTTTTCTCGCTCACCGTCTACCCCGGCTCGAAGATTGCCGAGAAGCTTCTGGCCATGGGCCTCATCGAGCCCCGCGACATTGAGGGACGAGCCACTAAAGTCTTCCGGCAGTTTCGGGTCGACCTCTCTTTCCCGCGGCCTGCTGAAGATCAGTTCTGGACGGCCCTCACCGTGCTCGTCTCCAAAGACTTCATACCCAAAGGGCTGCTCAGGCAGCTGGCTGACTCCTCCGCGTTGCGGCGGAACCCGGCACCGCTAACGGCCTTTGCCTACAGTGCCAATGTCGCCAAACTGGGGATCATGGGCGTGCAACTTACCTTGCGCGGTGAGATGAGTTGGGCCATAATCCGGCGTTGGCTCAGTTTTAAATCGCTGGTGACTTATTAGTGAGGCGTGGCATTGCGTCCGGCCCCATCCATAACTCCGGCCAGACGTGGGCTGCGTCTGGCACTTGCTCTAGCTATCGCCCTGGCGGCCCTCTGGGCCTCCTTGCGGGGCGTCTCGCTGCCACGACTCCGCCATGTCCTGGAAGATCTCTCCATACCACTCTTCCTCGCAGTAGGCTTGGGTACCGTTGTCGTCAACCTTATCAAGTCGTTCAAGCTGGGAGTGCTGCTGAAGCCAACGGCTAGAGTGGGTTTTCGGACACTGTTCGGCGCTGAAACCATCTCGATTCTCACCGATGTCCTCTTTCCCTTTCGCCTGCTCGAACTCGTCAAGGGACTGGTGGTCAGCCGCTCAAGCGGACTTCCTGTAGCCCTGGTGATGGGGGCTCAAGTGGTGGAAAAGGCCATTGAATTCTCCGTGCTGCTCTTTCTCTGCGTCCTGGGCACCTTCTGCTTCCCCTTGCCGCCATGGCTGGCGCCGGGGCGCTGGATGGGACTGGCCGTCCTGGTCCTGCTTATGTTGTTCATCCTCTTCTGCCGACATCGCCTCCAAGGCGCTCCATCAACTACCCGACGCTGGTCCGTTCTGGCGCGTGTCCAAGTACTTCTGTCTCAATTGACCGAAGGCATGAGGTCCGCTTCGGTAAGCCCTACGGCCCTGCTGAAAGTACTACTCATGACAGTGGTTGAATGGTGTCTCTTTGGCATTCTTGTCTGGCTCACTGGACAAGCTCTAGGCCTGAATCTCGGCCCGGTTGCCGTTATTGGCTTCCTGATTGCCAATGCCCTGGCCTTCGCCTTTCCTGCCTCGTCGGCCGGCTCCGTGGGTATCTACGAATTTATTGGCGCAGAGACACTGGCACTCCTGGCTGACGTCCCGCGAGAGGAAGCTTTCGCACTAGCCCTCTCCATCCACGTCCTGCTGATTGTTTTCGGCGCCCTCTCTGGTATCATCGGCCTACAACTGGTTGGGCTCAACCTGACCCAGTTGCGGGGCATGTCAGGCCGCAAGGAGTGATGAGACAGATGAATCGGCGATGGCTGATGGGCTGGCAGCAGAGCGCCTGGCTACCTCTGTCCACCCTCATTGCTGCTGTCACCCTCTGCTTCTGGCACATCCTGCTGCAACCAACCACCGCCTGGGTTGGAGACGCCTGCTCCATCGATTTCCAGGGGACCCTACAACAACTGTGGCTGCTGCGGTTCCATAACTACGATTTCGGTGAACTGTCACAAACCGTCTACTTGAACTACCCGATACCAGTGAATCTTTTCGCAGAGTTGGGATTCCTCCTCGACATCGCCTTGCTGGCATGCAATCAAGCGCTGTTTGGCTCGGTTCTAGGGTACAACCTGGGCGCCTGGATGATTCTGGTGGGACTCGCTCTGGCTGTCTATCATTGCGCCAGGCGCTTTCGCCTCTCACCCTGGTTTGCCGCGGCAGCGGCGCTGATAACAGTCTCTGCCGAACCCGTGTCGGTGGAGATTTCGTCGGGACGCTTCTACCAACTCGTCTCCTTGGCCCTGGCAACCCTTTGCCTTGCCGAGTGGCCATTGCTGACCTCAGGGCGACGCGGGGCTGCCATTCGCACCGGTCTCTGGCTGACACTCACCGTGTTGGCCCACGCTTTCACGGGACAGCTCCTCGCAGCTTTTCTGCTGGGTGCTGCCGTGGTGACCCTGGCACGGGCCAACCAGGGCGAGCGGCGGGACCTCGTCAGGCAATGTCTGTGGGCCGGGGCCACAACCCTCCTGCTGGCCACCGGCCCCATCGTCTTCCAAATGGCCCATCTGCCCTCTGGGGAAGGCAACCAGGGGATGTACCTCGGGTACCAGGAGTACTATCAACGCGTACTCCATGTCGCCGACCTTCAGGGCCTGTCACCATTGCAGTTGGTGAGCCACGGGCATCTCCGCATAGCCACCCTGCTGCTGGCCGCCGCAGCCCTGTTCATCCACAGGCATCGCCCCGCGGCGCTCCTCTTCGCGGGCCTGTTCATAGGGGCACTGTTCGTCGTCTGGGGTCCCTACCAGCATATCAGCATCCCGCTGCTTAGTGGGCCGGAGCTGGAATTTGATGTCCCCTTGCCCTATCTGGCAATGCGGGCCACCCTACCCTACTTCTGGCGATTGCTCTGGCTCAAGCGAGTAGTGCTGTTCGCCAATCTGGCAGTGGGAGTTCTTGCTGCCATGACGCTTTCACAACTCTACGTGGCATTGCGCAAACGACCGGTTCGCGCCTACCTTGCGGTTGCCATTGCGGCCCTCCTCTGCCTGCTCCCGCCGCTGCTCGACGGCAGGCTGCCGCTACCTCGTTCTGTGGTCGTCGAAGAGCTGGAGGACGGCCCCGCGGCTGCGGCTATATTGGCGCGAGTGCAGAGCTCCCAGGAGGTCAAGGTCGTCTTCTCCATTGCCCGCGTACTGCACCTCCAGGAGCGCTTCGAGAAACCCGTTTCTGCCCCAAAATGGGCCAAACTGGTCTCCTGTGACAATCGAACCATGGAGAACTGCGGTCTGCTTTTCGGCTCCTTCCTCGAGATGCCTGAGAACCTTCCAGCCAAAGAGAAGCTTCGCCGAGGACTCTGTCATCTGCAGGAGTCAGGGACAACCCATTTGCTCTTCTTCCCCATGCGCTTCATTCGCCACGCGGGATTTCGCTCCGACCCGGCAACCGAGATCCAGGTTGAAGGCGAACAGGAGCGAATTCGCAGCGCGCTACGAGAACTGGCCCGCCTGGAAGATGAGGGCGGGGGCATAGAGCTTTACAAGCTAGTACGCTGCGGTGAGTCCTCGCCAGTTTCGCTCTTAGAGTTGCCCGAGGAATAGAAGCTGGAAAACGCCGGGACCTGCCGCATTGCTGCCCCGGTCAATCCCCGCAGACAACGGTAGCCCATCGGGCACTGTCACCAGCCCGGGCAAAAAGACCGTCGTGAGCGGTGCAGAGTCAATCTCACTCCATTCCCATCCCTGCGCCCCGATCAGGTACTGCAGGGCACCGACACTGGCATCGAAGTACAGTACATGCGCAGCTGAGCTGCTCTCGGCGGTAGCGATGCGAATCGGCAGACCATCAACTTCCGGGGCACGAACCCCCGGGGCCAGTTCGCTCACCACAACGCTACCAACTTCATCCTCAATCACCTGATAGAGACTCCCGTCGGCACGGTCAACATAGAGGGTGAGCACCCCCACGGGCGTCTGTTGCAGAGCAACTGCCCCGACATCCACTCCTTTCACCAGGAGATGGCTGGTCCAACCAGGGCTCTCCCGACTCATTGAGACTAAGCCTCCGGCGATGCCGCCAGCCAGCAACGTGGTGCGACCAGCGAGCCGCACTAATGAAAATGGCGGTTGAACCAGTGGAGCACCAGCGTCATCCAAAATGGGCTCGGGCCCCATCACCTCGCCTCCCTGGAGCCCCAGGAAGAAGGCGTCAACGTCCTCGGTTGCGGCAACGACATGGTACCCCACTTCAGGAACATTGAGGGCCTCCAGGGCCACCACTGGAGCCCCCAGGAATGCCAGTTGCTCCCACTGCCAGCCCGCCTCCAGCAAGCGCCCTCGAATCAACTCACCACTGGGCCTGCCCACGAAAATGGCGGGACCAGAACTGGTCCCCACCAGCGCGAGAGCGGGGCTCCTGAAGGACCCTCCATCGATACCAGTTAGCGGAGAAGTCCATTCGACCTGGGCACCGCTCTCAGCACCGAAGACACCGTAGAGCAAGCGGTCGTTCAGCTGGTCATAGGCGACGACTGCCGCCTTCCCACTCACCCACGCCAACGCGAAGTCAGGCGCGAGATCCGCGACGCCCCGCCCGACGTCAGGGACATCTACACACTCACCCAGGTCTGCGTCACAGACCTGCCCCCCCGAGCACGCTCCTTCGCAAGTTCCCGGTTGCGAAGACGGCGAGGCAGGCGAGCAGCCAAGAACTGCCAGTAACACAAGTAGGCGCAAGAAGTGGCGGAGCGAGGGTCGCACGTGGGAAACCGCTAGTTGCCAATCAGGCAAAGTTGGAAGAAGCCGCAGCACACACACAGGGTGCAGTTGGGACACTGGCAATTGGGTTGAGGCACGCAGTTGTTGGCCCCGCATGTCCCCGGAATCTGGCAAATCATGAAGTCGTAAGTACAAGGAGTCCCGACCTGCACCGTGTTCACGCATCCCTGCGCCGGGTCACAGCTGTCGGCAGTGCAGGAATCACTATCATCGCAGTTCTTGGGGCCGCCCTTGACGCATTGCCCCGATTTGCACAGGTCACCGTCAGTGCAGGGATTACCGTCGTCACAAGGAATGTCGGTGGCCAGCTTGTGCTGGCAGGCACCGTTCTCACAAACATCGGTGGAGCAGGGATTACCATCATCATCACAGGCATCAGAATTGTTGACGAAGTAACAGCCCTGGACACTGACCGGGTCACACAGGTCAGTGGTACAGGAGTTGTTGTCGTCGCAGACCTTCGGGGACCCGGTGCAGGCACCCTCAAAACAGTGGTCGTTGACAGTGCAGGTACTGCCGTCATCACAGAGCGCCGCATTGAGGGGGTGTGAACAACCCTCCTCCGGGTCGCAAAGATCATCGGTGCACGGGTTACCGTCATCGCAAAGACCGTCATCGATAGTCCCGTTGCAGTCGTTGTCCTTCTTGTCGCATTTCTCGGTGGCCCCGGGATAGACGTCAACATCACCGTCGTTGCAATCGCCTCCACCATTGCCGCAGCTGGCCGGCTTGCCCAAGGTCTGCAGATCGCTATCGCAGAAGCCGTCGGCATCGTCGTCGCAACCCTCATCGACCACATCGTCACAATCGTTGTCCACGTCGTCACACTGCTCGGCAATTGGCATCAGGGCATCGCAGTCTGAAAGCCCGTCGACGGAGCAGGATCTGCTGCCCGGACAGGTACCAAACTCGTTGGTGTTCTCGCAGAAAGTGCTCTTGGCCTCCTGAATCGCCAGAAATGAGCAGTCGCAAACCTCTGCATCGGGCATGCACTGGGAGAACTCACCACCGGGAGTGGTCACCGTCTTGCAGCTATATCCGGCGGGACAACTGTTGACATCCTGCGAACAATCGGCGCCGCAGAAACTCCCCTCTCCGGCAGGATACTGCAGGCACAAGTCGAGGAACGCCGTATCCACGCCGGGCTGCTTACAATCATCGTTGGTGGTGCAAGGGTCGCACAACGTCAGATACCGCGGCACGCAGATATAGATAATATCGGGTTTGGTATCAGCTTCGACACACTTCCAGCCCGACGGGCAATCTTCAACGCACTGAGTTGTGCAGCGACCGCCGGATTTGGTGACCACGCAGAAACCGCTCGTGCACTCCTCGTTGGTGCTGCACTCCCAAAGAAATTCACCTTCAGTCGGAACATACTCTTCAATGCGAGACTCACCAAAGAACTCAAAGACCTCCTCTGGCGGAGGGATATCGAGTTTCTGGGTGTCGACGAAGGCTATGTCCGGCTCTGTAGTTTTGCCCGACTCTCCTGAACAAGCGGCACAAGCCGCGATGAGACCCAACATCAACAAGGCCGGGAGAGGATTCCTGCGTGTCGTCATGTGCGACTCCCTTCTTTGGGTATCCGCAGGCACTATACCGGAAGGACTCACCTAAGACAAGAATAAGCCCCGGCAGCCTTGCCCCAAAGTATCTAGTAGGAAAATGACGCGGTAGATTCGCGTTTGG